>NZ_JBEZIR010000096.1:0-33256 GCF_040651175.1 Kitasatospora sp. NPDC048540 | reverse complement strand
GCGACCAGCGGCGGCTCCTGGGTGGAGCAGACGTCCTGGGCCTTCCAGCAGCGGGTGCGGAAGCGGCAGCCGCTCGGCGGGTTCTCGGCGCCCGAGCCCGCCGCGGGCTGGGCCAGGTCCAGCGCCCGGTGGCGCAGGCGGGTGGCCGGCGGCAGCTGCCGCAGCGCCGCGGTGACCTGCGGGATGTAGCCGGCCGATCCGCCCGGCGCGCCGCCGGTCGCCCGGCGGAGCTCGCGCCGGAACCGCTGCGCCAGGGCGCGGGTGCCCTGCTCCGCCAGGCAGCGGCGCAGCGCCAGGGCGGTCAGGACGGCCTGGCCCACCGTCCGGGAGTTGACCGGGTCGTACCCGGGGCCGTGCGGGGCGGCCGCCCGGGGCAGGACCAGCAGTCCCGGCGGGAGGCGGTGCAGGCCGCGGTGGTGCCAGCGCAGGCCCGCCGCGACGGCCACCGGGGCGGCGTCCGCCAGCGGGCGGGCGCCGCGCAGCGCCTCGTAGATGTCGGGTGCGGCGAGGGTGCAGGCGAAGCGCAGCAGTGCGTCGTGGTCGGGGCCGTGCGGCAGGTCGCCGGCCAGGCTGCCGAGTGTGAGGGTCCAGCGGCCGTTCTCCTCGCGGGCCAGCGTGCCGGTCCGGGGGACCTGTCCGGTCGGTGCCACCACCAGGGCGAGTTCCGCGCCGGGAGGAGCGGCCGCCAGGCCGTAGCGCCGGCTCACCGTGCTGATGCCCCAGGGCGGGCGGACGGGCCGGGGCTGGGGCAGTCCGAGGCCGGACAGCCAGCCTGGGCTGCGGGCGGCGGTGGCGGAGGCGTCGACCACGAGGTCGGCCTCCACGGTCTGTTCGCGTTCCTCGTGGGGGAGTACCCGGACCCCGGTGACCTGCCGGCGGTCGGCGGTGGTGAGCAGTCCGGTGACGGTGGAGCTGTCGACGATGCCCACGCCGGGCAGGTCGCGCAGCCGCCGGCGCAGTGCGCGGTCGAGGGCCTGCGGGCCGACCGTCAGGGCGAGCCGTCCGGCAGGTCGCGGCTCCAGCCGCCGTCCGCCGAGGTACCAGCGGCAGTTCCCGAGGATGTCGCCGACCGGGGCGCCGCCCTGCTGGAGGGTCTCGACGAGGCCGGGCAGGAGACGGTCGAGGGCCTCCCGGCAGCCGGGGTCCAGGGTGTGCGGTGCTCCGGGCAGGGTGCGGACACCGGTCGGGCCGGCCGGGACGCGGTCCTGTTCCAGCACGGTGACCCAGCCGAAGGAGTCGGCCAGCACCCCGGCCGCCAGCAGTCCGGCGGGGCCGGCGCCGATGACGACGGCGTGGCCGCGGCGGGCTAGCACGGGGGGATCCGCATGGTCGTCGAGGTCCTTTCGGGCATGGGTGGGGCGCGCGTCGGCGGCGGACGGTGTCCGGGCGGCGTCCGACGCGGCCGGTGGGCCGGGATCCCGGCCGGGCTGTGGCTACGCGCCCTCGGTCAGCACGTCGACGTTGTGCTTCCTGACCCACTTCGGCAGCCGGTGGGTGAGGTCGGCGATGGTGACGGAGCGCAGGGAGGAGCGCCAGGCGTTGTCGGCCTGGGTCATCACCGAGTTGATCACGCAGGGCCGCAGGCACTGTTCGGGGCTGAGCGCGCCGGTCCCGGCCTGCCGGATCTCCTTGCAGGTGAACGCGGGCGCCGAGCCCTCGATGGCCTCGACCACGTCGAGCGCGTTGATCAGCTCGGGGGCGCGGGCCAGTCCGTAGCCGCCGCGCGGGCCGGACACCGCGCGCAGCACGTCGGCGCGGACCAGGGCCTGCAGGTGCTTGGCGAGGTACGGCTCGGGCAGCCCGTAGTGCTGGGCGAGCTTCTCCCGCCGCACCAGTGCGCCGTCCGGGACCTGGGCCAGCAGGGTGGCGCAGTGCAGGCCCCACTCGACTCCTTGCGACATCTTCACGGGGCCGAGTCTAGACAGCCCTGTTGTGGATGACTAGTGTCCGCAATATATTCAATACATCTCGTGTCCACGATTAGGAACAGAGGGTGTGACTGATGAGCAGCACGAACGCGGCCCGTCCGGCCGCGGCGCCGGCCGCAGGGGCCCAGGCGCCCGTCGCGGCGGCCGGCTCGGGGCCGATGCTGGCCGTCTTACTGGTGGCCCTGTTCATGGCCCAGTTCGACTTCTTCGTGGTGAACGTGGCGGCGCCGGCCGTCTCCCGGGACCTGCACGCCGGGCCCGTCATGCTGGAACTGATCGTCGGCGGCTACGCCTTCGCCTACGCCAGCGGCCTGATCACCGGCGGCCGGCTCGGTGACCTCTACGGCTACCGGCGGCTCTACCTGGCGGGCATGGTGGCCTTCGCCGCCGCCTCGCTGCTGTGCGGGATCGCCCAGGAGCCCTGGCAGCTGGTCGCCGCCCGCCTGCTGCAGGGCTTCACCGCCGCGCTGATGGTCCCGCAGGTGCTCGCCACCATCACCGCGACCTTCCCGCCCGAGCGCCGCCCGAAGGCACTGGCCTGGTTCGGCGTGGCCGGCGGCCTCGGCTCGCTGTCCGCCAACATCCTGGGCGCGCTGATGCTCGACGCCGACCTGTGGGGGCTCGGCTGGCGGGTGATCTTCCTGGTCAACGTCCTGGTCGCGGCCGTCGCCGTGCCGCTCGCGCTGCGCCACCTGCCGGTGCTGGCCCCGCCGCGCCGCCAGCGGCTCGACCCGCTCGGCGCCCTCGGCGTCGCCGCCGCCCTCGCCCTGCTGCTGGTGCCGCTGTCCATGGGCGGCAACTCCGGCTGGCCGGCCTGGACCTGGATCTGCATGGTGCTCTCGCTGCCGGTCGGCGCGCTGACCCTGCGCTGGCAGTGGGTGCTGCGCGAGCGCGGCGGCAGCCCGGTGCTGGACCTGTCGCTGCTGCGGGTGCGCTCGTACACCTCCGGTGTGGTGGCCGGCGCGGCCTTCCTGGCCTACTTCGCCAGCTTCATGTTCGCGCTGTCCCAGTTCCTCCAGGTCGGCCGCGGCTACTCGCCGCTGCACGCGGGCCTGGTGGTCACCTCCAGCGCGGTGATGTTCTCCGCCAGTGCGCTGGTGTCGTTCCGGATCGTGCCGCGCTACGGCCTGAAGGTGGTGGTCGCCGGCGGTCTGCTCACGGCGCTCGGCCTGCTCGCCCTGGTGGTCCAACTCGCGGTCTCCGGCGCGGACCTGCCGGTCGCCGGCATCGTGATCGCCCTGATGCTGGCGGGCGCGGGCAACGGCGCCGTGCTGCCGCAGCTGATCGGCGCCTCGCTCGTCGCGGTCAAGCCGCAGCAGGCCGGGGTGGGTGCGGGCGTGCTCAACACCGCCCAGCAGTTCGGCAGTTCGGCAGGTGTCTCGATCGTGGGGGCGGTCTTCTACGCCATCGCGGGACCGGCCGTGATGACCGGCGGGACCTCCGGCGCGAGCTACGCCCGCGCGATGCAGTCCGCGGCCCTCATCGACATCGCCCTGGTCGCCGTGGTGACCGTGCTGATGGCGTACAACAAACGCGCCTCCGACCGGATCAAGGCCGCCCGCTGACCTTTCCGGAAGGATGCGTACCGCCTTTCCGTCCCGCCGGCGGGACAATGGCCGCCCGCCGGCCCGGGACCGAATGGTGATTGCTTCTCACCGGAACGGGCCTGCAGTATCGTTCGAAATCCGTGCGGAGAGCGATTGCTCTTCCCGACCGCCTGCAACGCACCTTTCCGTGCGTTTCGCGGTGTCACGTAGAGACTCTGGGGGCGTGATGAATTCGACCACCGCTACTGCCCGCACCGATGAGCTTGCAACCCTCGCGGAACTGGGCGTCCGGATACTCGACCCGGTCTCCGGCGACGGTTTCTCCGATGAACCCGAGTGGTTCACGAAGGCGCTCGCCGTATTCAAGGAGAATGTCGGGGCCCGGGAGTACCCGTGCCACTTCGGGCGCCGCGCCCTGGAACAGCGCGAACTGTTCGTCACCCGGGTGGACCCCGCCCGGCCGAAGGACCTCGCCGCGCCGCTGGCCGCGTTCCTCGACCACGTCGCGCCCACCCCGGAGCGCCGGAAGGTGCTGGCCGCGTTCGTCGCCGCCGGGGACACCCCGCTCGACCACCAGGGCTACGGCGAGCTGTTCTGGTCGGTGCTGCAGCAGTTGCACGACGCCGACACCGAGCCCTGGCCGGCCGACCTCCCGGAGAAGACCGACGACCCGGCGTGGGAGTTCAGCTTCCACGGCACCCCGATGTTCGTCTTCGCCGCGGCGCCGACCCACGAACTCCGCCAGTCGCGCAGCCTGGGCGCGAACCTGGTCCTGCTGTTCCAGCCGCGGAACGTCTTCCACGGAATCGAGGGCGGCACCCCCAGCGGAATCGTCGCCCGCCGCCGGATCCGCGACCGCCTGCGGAAATGGGACACCGCGGCGCCGCACCCGGCGATGGGTGACTACGGCGATCCTTCGAACTTCGAATGGCGGCAGTACTTCATCGCCGAGGACGACGGCGAGGCGTTCGAGACCTGCCCGTTCCAGCACTGACGTTCCGCCACCGGGGCGCCATTCGGCGGCCATTTACCGAGAAAGTGGAGAGATTCGGCATGAACGACTCCTGGCACGACCTCGTCGACCTTCCGGACCCGAACGACCACAACGCGGTCGTCAAGGCCTTCGCCGCGAACCCGGCCTTCCGGGCCGCCGAGTGGAGCGAGCTGACCTGCGAGGACAACCCCTTCCGCCGCCCGGTCCGCCCGGACGACCTCGGCTGGCTCGACTACGGCGTGCCGATGCGGGCCGAGAACGCCCTCAAGCTCAGCGGGCTGCTCGGCCACCGCATGCTGCGCAACGTCTACGACCTCGACCAGCTGCTGCTGCCCCCGCAGGAGGACCCCGCGGTCACCCGCGACCGGGACGCGTACTACTCCACCCGCAGCCGGGTGCTGGCCCAACTGGCCCGGCCGGTCCTCGAACGCCACCTGTTCACCCACCTGGAACAGCAGCGCCCGGAGCCGGGCCGCCCCACCCTGGACGCCCTGCGCGCCCGCGTCCTGGAGCAGTACGACCGCCGCTCGGCCGAGCCGGGTGCGGCCTTCGCCGCCGCCCGCGCCGCCCGGGGACGGCGGGAGGCCGGGACCTTCCTGCTGCTGCAGTACGGCGCCTTCGAACCGGCCGCCGCCGCCGCGCTGGCCACCGCCGCCCTCGGCGAGTTCACACTCGCCCACCCCGGACTGCGGACCGCCCTGCTCTCCCACCACCAGCGGTGGGTCCAGGACGCCGACCGGTACGCCGCACTGCTGGCCGCCGCCGAGCTCCGGCCGGCCCCGGCCGCGTACTGGCAGCTGTCCCTCAACTCCTCCTTTGCCCGCGGGAACCACCTGCACCACCTGGCCCTCGACCGGCGGCGGCCGGCCGCCTTCCTCGGCGCGCTGCTGTTCCACCTGCTCGACACCGCGGCCACCCGCGAGCCGTACGCGCAGACCCTCCAGGACACCCTCGGGACCCGCCCCGGGTACTTCGAGGAGCTGCGCACGGTCACCCGCCAGGAACTCGGCGAGCTGGTGGACACCCTGCTCGCGCCGCTGTGCGCGCGCTACGGGCCCACCGTGATCGAGCAGGCCGAGACCGGCCTCGCCGACGCCGCCCGGCTCGCCGGCCAGTGGGACGAGGACCTCGCCGCACAGCTGACCTGGGCCGACAGCATCGAGCAGCACCAGCGCACCGCCGAGCGGATCCAGCAGCACATCGACGACCAGGGCCTGGAGATCGACCTGGACACCTTCGTGGAGTCCTGGGAGGTCACCTCGACCACCCACGTGCACGACGAGCACCGGCTGGTGGTCATCGAGTCCGGCCAGATGCACTTCTGGAACAACGTCACCCACAAGATAGAGCTGAACGCCGGCGACAAGCTGCTCATCCCGCTCTCCCGGCTGCACGGCTCGACCGTCCTGTCGGGGGAGTGCACCTACCACCAGCCGATCATCCCGGACGCGATGTTCCGGCAGTTCAGCTGAGCCGCAGCCACCACTGAGAGACCGTCGGGTCGGGAGTACGCATGAAGCTTGGATCGTTGGTCCTGGACAGCTCGCCGCTGCGGCGGAACAAGGGCTTCCGCCATCTGTTCGTCGGCCGCCTGGTGTCGGTGGTGGGCAGCAGCATCACCACCGTCGGTACCGCGGTCCAGGTCTACGCGATCACCGGCTCGGCCCTCGCGGTCGGCCTGATCAGCATCGCCGGCGGCTTCCCGATGGTCGCCGGCATGCTGTACGGCGGCACCCTGGCCGACGGCGCCGACCGCCGCAAGGTCCTGCTGTGGACCCAGGTGCCGCTGGCGCTGTTCTCGGTCGGACTGGCCCTGAACGCCGGCGCCGCCCACCCCCAGCTGTGGCTGATCTACCTGCTCACCATGGTGCAGGGCGGACTCACCGGCCTCGGCGCACCGGCCCGGACCGCGATGATCCCGGAGCTGGTGGGACCGGCGCTGTACTCCTCCGCGGTGGCGCTCACCTCCACCCTGAACACCACCGCAGGCCTGGTCGGCCCGGCCCTGGCCGGCCTCTTGATCGCCAAGGTCGACCTCGCCGCGGCGTTCTGGATCGACGCCGCCACCTTCGGGGTCTACGTGCTGACCCTGTTCGCCCTCCCCGCCCAGCGGCCGGGCGAGGGCTCGTCCCGGCCCGGCTGGCGGGCGCTGGCCGAGGGCCTGCGCTACGTCCGCGACAACAAGGCGGTCGGCTCGGTGCTCATGATCGACATGAGCGCGATGGTCTTCGGCATGCCCAAGGCCCTCTTCCCCTCGCTCGGCACCGGACTGTTCCACGGCGGCTCGGTCGCGGTCGGCCTGCTCTACGCGGCCCCCGGCGCCGGCGCCCTGATCGGGGCCGCCGCCAGCGGCTGGACCGGGAAGGTCCGCCGGCCCGGACCGATCGTGCTGTGGGCGGTCTGTGTGTGGGGCGCGGCCATCGCCCTGTTCGGCCTGGCGAGGTCACTGCCGCTGGCCCTCGCCCTGCTGGTGGTGGCCGGGATCGCCGACGTGGTGTCGGAGATCCTCCGCGGCACCCTGCTCCAACTGCTCACCCCGGACGGCATGCGGGGCCGGCTCAGCGGACTGTGGCTGGCCCAGACCAACGGCGCCCCCGCCCTCGGCAACGCGGAGGCCGGAGCGGTCGCCGCCGCCGCCGGCGAGGCGGTCTCGATCGTCTCCGGCGGCCTGCTGTGCATCGTCGGCGCCCTGCTGATCGCCTGGCGGATGCCCGCCCTGCGGCACGCCGAACTCCCGCACGTCGAGGCGGCCCAGGAGAAGGTGGCCACCGCCTGACCCCCGCCGGGCCCGCCCGCCACCAGCACCGGGCAGGCCCGCCCACCACGGCCCGGGCACCGGGCACCACCACCGGCCGGTCGACCGCCGTCGACCGGCCGGTCCTCGCCCTGCCCGGGGTCACCCGCCGCCGCGGCGCACCGAACCCCCCCCGCCCACCGATCACCCCACACCCGAACCCGGTCGGGCCGCCGCGCTTCGTACGGGCGGCAAGCAAGAGATGAGGCCGACGATGCCCACAGCACCCAGCCTGCCCGCCGGGACGGCCGGCGAACTCGACGAGTTCTTCGGCCGCGACGAGGACATCGAGCGGATCTGCCAGGCGGTGACCGCACGCTCCCTGGTGACCCTCGTCGGCGTCGGCGGCACCGGGAAGTCCCGGATCGCCCTGCGGGTGGCCCGGCGCCTCGCCGAGGGCCGCTTCACCTTCGCCGGCCTGCTCACCCCCGAGGAACTGGCGGACACCGCGGAGGTCGCCCGCCGGATCGCCGGTGCCCGCACCGCGGGCGGGCCGGTCCTGCTGGTGGTCGACGGATGCGAGCACGCCGTGCAGTCCTGCGCCCGGCTGGCGGCCACCCTGCTCGCCGAACACCCCGGCCTGCACCTGCTGACCACCGGCCGCGAAGCCCTGCGCACCGGCGGGGAACTGGTCCACCCGGTGGCCGGACTGCCGCTGCCACCCGTCCCCGAAGGGCTGCCCGACCTCGAGGTGCTGCACGCCTCGGACGCCGTCCGGCTGTTCCTGGACCGCGCCCGCAGCGCGGGCCGCAGCGTGCACCTGACCGCCGCCAACGCCGCCTGCGTGGTACGGATCTGCCGCGGCCTGGACGGCAACCCGCTCGCCATCGAACTGGCCGCCTCGCTCACCGCCGTGCTCCCGGTCGCGGACATCGCCGACCGGCTCGACCAGTGCCTGGACCTGCTCACCCGCGGCTACCGCACCGCCCGCCCGCACCAGCACAGCCTGCGCGCCAGCCTCGACCACAGCCTCGCACTGCTGTCCGGCCCCGCCCGCGAACTGCTCGACCAACTCGGGGTGTTCGCAGGTGACTTCACCCTGGCGGCGGTCGAGGTGGTGTGCGCCCGGCGCCCCGGCACCACCCGCTCCCCGGTTGACCTGCTGACCGAACTGGTCGACAAGCACCTGGTCACGCGCACCCAGGACTGGTTCCGGCTGCCCACACCGGTGCGCCACCTCGCGGTCGAGAACCTGCACCGCACCGGCGGCCACGAGGAGGCCGCCGCCACCCACACCGAATGGTGCGGCTGGCTCGCGGAGCGGATCGCCGCCGCGTTCGACGGCGGCGACGACCTCGCCGCGCTCGCCCTGCTCGGCCAGGAGAGCGAGAACCTCACCGCCGCCCTGCGCCGCGCGACCCACGCCGACCCGGCCCGGGCCGCCCGGATCGCCGAGGTGATGGTCCGGTACTGGCTGCGGCACGAGAGCGCAGCCCGCTACATCGCCACCCGCCCCTTCGGAACCCGCCCGCCGGCACCCGCCGACCGGTACGCCGCGGACCTGCGGGCCGCCCGCCACTGGCTGGAGCACCCGGCCGCCCGGACCGGCCCGCTGCCCCCGGCCGTCCTCGCCGTCCTGGAGGGCGACCACGAGCGGGCCCGCGCCGAACTGAACCGGCTGGTCCCGGAACTCGCCGCCGCCGCCCGCACCGTCGAGGAGGCGCTCGCCCGCTGCGCGCTGGCCGTCAGCCACCTGCTGGCGGGCGGCGACGGCGGGTACGAGGCGGCGGAGCCCGAGCTGTGCGCCGCCTCGGCGCTCTACCGCGCGGCCGGCGACGAGGCCGGTGCGGCCTTCGCCCTGGCCTGGCGGGCGCTGGCCGCCGAGGGACGCACCGGTGACCCGTCCGGCCGTCAGCTGCTCGCCGAGGCCACCGCGGCGGTCGCCGGGTGCGGCGACGACGCGATGGCCGCCGCGCTGATCGGGGCCAGGGCCCGGCTGCGGGCCGCCGAAGGACGCCACGCCCGCGCCCTGGAACTGGCCGGCGCCCAGGCCGCCGCCCGGGCCCCGGGCCGTGCGGACACCGGCGCCGCCGGATGGCGCCCGGACCCGGGACTGGCCGCCGCCTGGCGGCTGCTCGGCGAGCGCCAGGCCCTGGAGCACTGGGAGCACGGGACGGCCATGTCCCTGCGGGAGGCGCTCGACGTCGCCGCGGACGAGGTCCGCCGGCGTCCGGCGCCCGGCGCCGCGGTGCTCAGCCCCCGCGAGCTGGAGGTGGTCCGGATGGTGGCCAAGGGGATGACCAGTGTGAAGATCGCCCGCGCCTTCGTGATCTCGCCGCGGACCGTCGACACCCATGTGGACCACGTCCGTACCAAGCTCGGCCTGCACTCACGGGCCGAGGTCGCCGCCTGGGCCAGCAGCACCGGCATCGGCTAGCCCGGCCCGCGGCCGGCACACGGTCGGCCCGCGGCCCGCGCCCTTTCGGGCGAGGAACGCCGGGCACCGGACACCGGGTCCGACGTCTCCGGTCCGGCCGGGATCGCACCGCGGGCGGCCTGCCCGCCTGAGGCGCCCTCCTCCACCACCACCCGGCCTCCGTGCGGCCGTTCGCGGGTGGGGCGTGCGCGGTGCCCGCGCCGGGCTTCGGCCGTTGGGCTGTGCCCGGGCCGCCGACGCCCCGGCCTCCGGCCGTGGGGTGGACAACGGGTGCTCGGGTTGAGTCCGGCCTGCTGCAAGCGGCCTCCGGCCGTGGTGCGTGCGGCCGTTCGCGGGTGGGGCGTGCGCGGTGCCCGCGCCGGGCTTCGGCCGCTCGGCCGTGCCCGGGCCGTCGTCACCGGCCTCCGGCCGTGGGGTGCGCCCGGTCGGTCCGGGCCCGGTCCCGGCCCCGCGGAGGTGCTGCGGGGTTCGGACCTGGCCCGGACCGGACCGCGATCACTCCTCCGCGAGGGCGTCCAGGTGCCGCCGCAGGCCGGCCGGCCGGAGGTCGGTCCAGACCGCCTGGATGTGCGCGAGGCACTCCTGCTTGCTGCCGTCCTTGCCGGCGTCCCGCCAGCCGGGGGCGTTGTCCTTCCCGCTCGGCCAGATCGAGTACTGCTCCTCCTGGTTGACGACGACCTTGTACTGCCGGTCGTCCTCGTCACTGCTGTCGGCCCACACTGCTATCTCACCTCGGGTTCTCTCGTTCACTCACCGATACGGGTCACAAGGATGTCCGCGAGCCGCGCGACATCCGGCTCCTCGACGACGCTGTGGTGGTCGCCGGGGATCTCGAGCCGGGAGACCGTCCCGGCGGCGAACCGCGGCCAGTCGGCCGTCCGGTCGGGCTCGTCCTCGCCCGGCGGGCACACCACGGACAGCAGGTCGCCCGGGTAGACGGCGGGCCGGTAGGCCGCCGCGGCCAGCATGTTGGCCCGGTAGACCTGGTAGAGGCTGCGGACCTCGGGCAGCCAGTCCTCGCCCTGCTCGCCGCGCGAGTGCGCCAGCATCCGGGCGACCAGCAGCGCGATCCCCTCGCCGTCCAGGCCGTCCAGGTTCTGCTCCGACACCGGCCGCGCCGCGCCGCCGGGCACCGCCCGGGCCGCCTCCTCGGCGAACAGCAGGCCGATCGCCCGTTCGTCGGTGATCGTCGCGGTGGCCGGGGCGGCCGAGTCGATGGTCGCGGTCAGCGCGACCCGGTGGCCGGCCGCGGTCAGCTGCGAGGCCATCTCGAAGGCCACCAGGCCGCCGAAGGACCAGCCGACCAGCCGGTACGGGCCGGTGATGCCGTTGCGGTGCAGCGCGGAGACGTATCGCTCGGCCATCGCCGGGACGCTCTCCAGCGGCGCGCACTCCCCGGCCAGCCCGGGTGCCAGCATGCCGTACAGCGACACCGTGCCGCCGAGCCGCCGTACCAGGGCGGTGTATCCGCGCAGGTGCCCGGCGACCGGGTGGATCAGGACCACCTTGGGTGCGGTGGGCGAGGGTTCGGCCAGGACCAGCAGCGGGTCGTCCTCGTCGGGGCCGGCGGCGACGGCCGCCGTCCGCGCGGGGCCGACGCCCTCGTCGGTCCCGCCGTCCGCGACGCCCTCGCCGTCCGCCGCGGTGGCGCGGTGGACCGCGTCCTGCCAGTGGGCCGCCAGCCGGTGCACGGTGGCCGACGGGATCAGGTCCGCACGGTAGGTCCAGTCGGCCACCGGCTCACCGTCGGCGAGCCGGATGGACAGCCGCAGCGCCCGGCCGGTGTCCGCCTCCGCCGGATCGGGCGCGGCGGCCGGGTCCGGACGCAGCTGCGGCCCCTGCGGGCCGGCCGCCAGGTCCAGCGGCGGGCAGCTGAAGGCGAGTTGGGCGGGCCGGGCGGCGCGCAGGGTACGGGAAGTGGTGTCACTGCGCAGGTGCCGCAGGACACCGTGGCCGAGGCCGTGCCCGGGCACCGCCGCCCGCTGCCGCCGGACCTCCGCCAGCCGGTCGGCGATCCGCGGGGAGGCGCCGAGGTCGAGGTCGAGCGGGTGGGTGGCGTCGAACGGCCCGACGGTCCGCGCGAGGTCCGGCAGTCCCGTGACCGGCCCGCGGACCCGGCCCTCCAGGTCGACCCGGTGCCGGGTGGCGCCGGTCCAGTCGGCGACGGCGTCCAGGAACGCGGTGAGCAGCAGGTCGGCCGGGTCGGGGCCGGGCGTCCCGGCGGCGGCGGTCAGCGCCGCGGTGGCGGCGCGGTCCAGCCGGACCGAGTGCCGGGCGGTCCGGGGGCCGTCCTGCTCCCCGGACGGTTCCAGGGGAAGCGCGGCCACCGGGCCGGCCGCCGCGGCCGTCCAGTAGAGCGCTTCGGTGCGGGCCTGCGGCGAGCGGGCGTGGTCGGCGAGCGCCTGCGCGCCGGCCGCGAACGACGGGCCGCCGACGGGTGGCGGCACCGGCCGGCCGTCGGCGGCTGCGGCGAGCAGCCCGGCCAGGTCCGCGAGCAGGACCGGCCAGGAGGCCTCGTCCACCGCGAGCGGGTGGGCGGCCAGCAGCAGGAGGGAGGGCCGGCCGTCGCGCGGGTGCAGCGCCGCGTGCAGCGGCTGCCCGGAGGCGGGGTCGACGGCCGTGCGCAGGGCGGCCGCCGAGGCGGCCGGATCGGCCGGCCCGTCCGCCGAGGGACCGGCCACCCGCAGCGGTACCGGCAGTGTGCCTTCGGTCAGAGTCTGGCGCCAGGCCGTGCCGGAGCGTTCCACCCGTATCCGCAGTGCGTCGTGCCGGGCGGTCAGGGCGGCCAGGGCCTCGGCGAGCTGTCCGGCGGAGACCTCCGCGGCCAGTTCGAGGACCCGGACCCGGGCGGTCAGGGCGGTCGCCGGCTGCTGGAGCAGCCGGTGCTGGCCGGGCGTCAGCGGGACCTCGCCGCCGGCGGCGGGCTGCGCGGTGGCCGGGGTGCCGCCGGCCGGGGTGTCGGCCTGCAGGGTGGCGGCGAGCGCGGCGACCGTCTGGTGGCGGAACATGTGCCGGACGGTGAAAGAGAGTTGGGCGCGGCGGGCGCGGGCGACCACCTGGATGCTCAGCAGCGAGTCGCCGCCGAGGTCGAAGAAGTTGTCGTGGACCCCGGCCTCGGTGATCCCCAGCACCTCGCACCAGATGGCGAGCAGTTCGCGCTCGGTCGCGGTGCGCGGTGCGGTGCGGTCCCGGCCGCTGCGGTCCCAGTCGGGCTGCGGCAGCGCGTTGCGGTCCACCTTGCCGCTGCTCAGCCGCGGCAGGTCGGCGAGCACCAGGACGGCGGCCGGCACCAGGTAGTCGGGCACCCGGTCGCGCAGGTAGGCGCGGACCGAGTCGGCGGTCACCCGGCCGGGCTCGCGGCCGCGGACGTAGGCGACCAGCTGCGGGCCGACGGCTGCGGGACCGTCGGTGCGCACCAGCACGACGGCCTCCTCGACCGCCGGGTCGCCGCGCAGCACGGTCTCCACCTCGCCGGGTTCGATCCGCAGGCCGCGGATCTTCACCTGGGCGTCGGCCCGGCCGATGAACTCCAGCAGGCCGTCCGGGCGCCAGCGGGCCACGTCGCCGGTCCGGTAGAGCCGGCCGCCCGGGACGTCGGCGAACGGGTCGGGGACGAAGGACTCGGCGGTCCTGGTGGCCTGCCCGAGGTAGCCGAGCGCCAGCGGGGTCCCCGCGATGTGCAGTTCGCCCGGGACGCCGACCGGGGCCGGCTGCATCCGCTCGTCCAGGACGTAGATCCGGCAGCCCGGCATCGGGCGGCCGAGCGGGATGCGGACGGTCCCGGGGTCGCGCTCACAGGTCCACGCGGTCACCGCGATGGCGGCCTCGGTCGGCCCGTACAGGTGCAGCAGTTCGGCGGACAGCAGCCGGAAGAACTCGTCCCGCTGGCGGACCGTCAGGGTCTCCGCGCCGCACATCACCAGCCGCAGGCTGCGGCAGTCCTCGACGCCGGGCTCGGAGAGGAAGGCCTGCAGCATCGAGGGCACGAAGTGGGTGACGGTGATCTGCTCCCGGACGATGAGCTCGCGCAGGTACGCGGGGTCGCGGTGGCCGTCGGGGTCCGCCATCACCAGCCGGGCACCGGCCAGCAGCGGCCAGAACAGTTCCTTGACCGAGACGTCGAAGGTGAACTGGGTCTTGTGCAGCAGCCGGTCCTCGGGGCCGAGCGGCCAGTCCCGCTGCATCCACAGCAGGTTGTTGACGATCGCCCGGTGGCCGACGCCGACGCCCTTGGGCCGGCCGGTGGAACCGGAGGTGTAGATCACGTAGGCGAGGCCGTCGGGGTGCACCGGCAGCCCCGGGGCGTCGCCGCGGGCGGACTTCTCGGCCGGGCTGTCGCCGTCCGGGGTGAGGGCCAGTACGGGCACGCCGTCCCCGGCGGCCGCGGCCAGCCGGTCGGCGAACCGGGCCTGGGCGAGCACGGCCGGTACCGCGGCGTCCTCGAGCAGGTGGCGCAGCCGCGCCTCGGGGTGGTCCGGGTCGAGCGGGAGGTACGCGGCGCCGGCCTTGAGCACGCCCAGCACCGCGACGATCATCTCGACCGAGCGCTGCGCGCACACCCCGACCACCGAGCCGGTGGTCACCCCGGCCCCGCGCAGCAGCCAGGCGGCGCGGTTGGCGCGTTCGTCGAGGGCCCGGTAGGTCAGGGTCCGCTGTCCGTCCTGGACCGCGACGGCGTCCGGGGTGCGCCGGGCCTGCTGTTCGACCAGCAGGTGCAGGGCGGTGGCGCTCTCCAGCTCGCCGCCGTAGCTGTTCCACTCCACCAGGGTGCGGTGCCGCTCGTCCTCGTCCAGGATCTCGATCTCGCTGATCCTGGTGTCGGGCGCGGCCGCCGCGGCCGACAGCGCGGTGCGCAGGTGGTGGGCCAGCCGGGCGACGGTGCCGCGGTCGAACAGGTCGGCGTTGAAGGCGATGGCGGCCCGGCTGCGGTCGCTGCCGATCTTGACCCGGAGGGTCAGGTCGAACTTGGCGGACGCGTCCTGGCGCCGGACCGTCCGCAGGTCGACCCCGGGCAGCGAGAGCTGCTCCCCGTCGTCGCCCTGGAACGCGAACAGCACCTGCACCAGCGGGTTGTAGCTGAGGTCGCGGGCCGGGGCGAGCTCCTCCACCAGCTGCTCGAACGGGGTGCCCTGGTGCTCGAAGGCGCCCAGGCAGGTCTCGCTGACCCGTTCCAGCAGCTCGGCGAAGGTCGGGTCGTCGCGCAGGTCGGCCCGCAGTACCAGGGTGTTCACGAAGAACCCGATCAGCTGGTCGAGTTCGGGCTGCCCGCGGTTGGCCGAGGGGGCGCCCAGCAGGAAGTCCCGGCGGCCGGTGTGCCGGGAGAGCACCAGTTGGAAGGCGGCCAGCACGGTCATGAACATCGTGACCCGGTGGGTCCGGCGCAGCGCCCGCAGCCGGTCGACCAGTTCCTGCGGGAGGTCGAACTCGTACAGGTCGCCGTGGTAGCTCTGCAGGGCCGGGCGCGGCCGGTCGGTGGGCAGCTGCAGGACGGGGGAGACGCCGGCCAGCTGGACCTTCCAGTAGTCCAGCAGCGCGGCGGTCTCCTCGCCGGGCTGGCCGGCGGCCTGCCAGAGCGCGAAGTCGCCGTACTGGACCGGTGGTTCGGGCAGGTCCGGCTCGGTGCCGCGGACCCGGGCGGTGTACAGCGCGCTGAGTTCGCGGTTGAGGACGCCGTGCGACCAGGCGTCGAAGACGATGTGGTGCACGCACAGCAGCAGCTGGTGCCGGCGTTCGCCGAGCCGCAGCAGCCGGCCGCGCAGCAGCGGTCCGGCCGCCAGGTCGAAGGGGGTCCGGGCGTGCTCGGCCTGGGCCCGGGCCAGCTCCTGCTCCTGGTCCTCGGCGTGGCGCAGGTCCTCCACCGGGAGGTCGAAGCCGGTCCACGGCCGGACGAGTTGCCGGGGGCCGTCCGGGGTCTCCTCGAAGACCGTGCGCAGCGCCTCGTGGCGCAGCACGATCCGGCCCAGTGACCACTCCAGGGCCGCCACGTCGAGGTCGCCGGTCAGCTCGGAGACCATCGGCACGTGGTAGGCGATGGACTCGGGCTCCAGCTGGGCCAGGAACCACAGACGCTCCTGCGCGAACGACAGCGGCAGCGGGCCGCTGGTGCGGCGTGGTTCGATCAGGCCGGTGGCCGTCGGCCGGTGCTCGCGCTGGCCGGGGTCGTTCATCTGGGGGCTCCTTGTCAGTTGTCGACGGGTGTGGTGGCGGTCCGGCCGTCCCCGGGGCCGGCCAGCAGCGGGGCGAGCCTGGCGATGGTCGGGGCGGCGAACAGCGTGCCGACGGTCACCCGGACGCCGAGGACGGCGGTGAGCCGGGCCGCGGCCCGGGCGGCGAGCAGCGAGTGGCCGCCGAGCTCGAAGAAGTCGGCGTGCACGCCGATCTGCTCGGTGATCCCGAGCACCTCGCCCCAGACCGAGGCCAGGGTGCGCTCGGTGGCGGTCCGCGGCAGCTGGTCGGCGGCGACCGCGGAGCGCGGCGCCGGCAGGCTCTTGCGGTCGATCTTGCCGTTGGACAGGTGCGGCAGGGAGTCCAGGACCTCGATGGCGGCGGGCACCAGGTAGTCGGGCAGCCGCTCGCGCAGGTACCCGCGCACCGCCCGTTCGGACGGGCCGTCGGTGCGGGCCCGCAGGTAGGCCACCAGGCGGGTGCCGAGTCCGTCGGTGCGGACCACCACCACCGCCTCGGTGACGCCCGGGTGCTCCCGCAGCGCCGCCTCCACCTCGCCGGGCTCGATCCGCATGCCGCGGATCTTGACCTGGTGGTCCCGCCGGCCGACGAACTCCACCGCGCCGCCGGGCAGGCGGCGCACCAGGTCGCCGGTGCGGTACAGCCGACCGCCCGGCCGTTCGCCGAACGGGTCCGGGACGAAGCGCTCCGCCGTCAGGTCGCCGCGGCCGGTGTAGCCGCGGGCGACCGGGGTGCCGCCGATGTGGAGTTCGCCGGTCACCCCGACCGGGACCGGTTCCATCCGCTCGTCGAGCACGTAGTAGGTGCAGTTCCAGACCGGTCCGCCGATCGGGGTGGCGCCCGTGGTGCGGTCCACCCTGGCGGTGGAGGCGTTGGCGGTGGTCTCGGTGGGGCCGTAGACGTTCCACACCTCGGTGTCCGGGAACACCCGCCGGATCCGGTTGACCAGTTCGCGGTCCACCCGCTCCCCGCCGAGCAGGAACCGCTTCAGCCGCCCGGTCAGGGCCCGGTGGGCGGCCGGGTCGCCGAACTCCAGGATCGCCTCGCACAGCGACGGGGTGCAGCCGACCACCACGTCGGTGCCGCGGCCGGCGAGCTGCCGGGTGAGTTCGGCCGGGTCGCGGACCACCTCGGTCGGCAGCAGCCACGCGGTCCGGCCGTTGAGCAGCGGGGTGAACAGCTGCTTGAGCGCGCCGTCGAAGGTCAGCCGGCTGATCACCGGGGTGGCGGGGTCCGGGTCGGGGATCAGGACGCCGCGCACCCAGGCCAGGTAGTTGCGCAGGCTGCCGTGGCTGACGGCGACCCCGTTCGGGCGGCCGGTCGAGCCCGAGGTGAAGATGACGTAGGCCAGGCCGTCCGGGTGCACCGGGACCTCGACGGCCGGCACCTCGCGCCCGGCGGCCTCGTCGAGGCCGCAGTCCTCCAGGCGGAGCGCCGCGCAGTCGAGGCCGGCCAGCCGGGGGAGCAGCGACTGCTGGGTGAGCACCAGCGCGGCCGCCGAGTCGCCGATCATCAGGGCCAGCCGCTGCGCCGGGCTGTCGGCGTCCAGCGGAACGGCCGCGCAGCCGGCCCGCAGCACCGCCAGCACGCTCACCACGAAGTCGGGTGACGGCTCCAGCAGGATGCCGACCCGGGTGTCCGGCCGCAGGCCGCGTTCCAGCAGCCGCCCGGCGAGTGCGTTCACCCGGCGGTCCAGTTCGCGGTAGGTCAGGGTGCGGCCGGCGCATTCGACCGCGGGTTCCCCGCCCCGTTCGGCGGCGTGCCGGGCGACCGCGCGGGCCACGTCCTCGGTGTCGGGCAGGTCGATGCGGGTGCGGTTGAACCCGGCCAGTGCCTGCTGCCGTTCCGCGCCGGCCAGCAGGGGCAGTTCGTCCACCGGCGTGCCGGGCCCGGCGGCCATCGCGGTCAGGACGGTCAGCCAGTGCCCGGCGAGCCGGACCACGGTGGCCCGGTCGAACACCTTGCTCTGGTAGGTCAGTGTCAGCCGGACCCCGGCGGCGGTCTCGGCCACCTGGCAGGCCAGCTCGAACGGGGCCAGGTCCTCGCCGCCGTCCAGCAGTTCGATCCGCAGTCCGGCGGCGTCCGCCGGCTGCGGGCCGGCCGGCTGCGGTGAGCACACCACCTGCAGCAGCGGCATCCGGCCGGGGCTGCGGGCGAAGTCCAGGGCGTCCGCCAGCCGGTCGTACGGGAAGCCCGGGTGTGCGGCGGCCTCGGCGCGGGACTCCCGTACCCGGCCGAGCAGTTCGGTCACCGTCGGGCGGCCGCGCAGGTCGGCCCGCAGCGGCAGCAGGGTGTCGTGGCGGCCGACCGCCGGGCGGCCGGCCGGGCTGTGGACCGTCCCGACCAGGAAGGCCTGCTGCCGGGTGTGGCGGGCGAGGACCACCTGCAGTGCGGCCAGCAGCACGTCGAACGGGGTGCAGCCGGCGTCCGCCGCCAGCGACCGCAGGGCGGCGCTCTGGTCGGCGGTGAGCTCCACCGTCTCGCGTTCGCCGCGGAAGTCGTGGTTGTCGCGCTGCGGGCGGTCGACCGGCAGGTCCAGCAGGGCCGGGGCACCCGCCAGAAGCCCGTGCCAGTACTCCTCGTCGAGCCGGCCGCGGGACGGCTGCGCGGTGACGGGCTGCGCGGGGGCGGAGGGTGCGGCGGATCCGGCGCCGGCGGCGTAGTGCCGCACCAGCGAGGCGTGCAGGGCGGCGCGCGAGCGGTCGTCGCTGCGCAGCCGGTGGGTGCTGATCATCAGCACGTGGTGGTCCGGGGCGAACCGCACCAGCACCGCACGCGCGGCCGGTGCCACGGCCGGGTCGAAGCGCCGCCGCCGTTCCCGTGCGGCCAGCTCGGCCAGGACCACCGCGGGCTCGCCGGCCGCGTCGACCAGCGACAGCGGCGGCGACCAGCCCGGCACCGGCGCCTGGCCGGCCACGCCTTCGCGGGTGGTGAACACCGCTCCCAGCGAGGGGTGTTCGGCGAACAGCGCGGCGAGCGCCGAGCGCAGGACGGGGAGCTCCAGTGCGCCGCGCAGCCGCATGAACACCGGACTGGTGTGGATCGGCAGTTCCGGGTGGTTCCGGTCCAGCCACCACCAGTACCGCTGGGCGGCCGTCAGCGGCCGGAAGGCGGGCTCGGCGACGGCGGGCTCCCGCCGGCCGGCCGGGCCGGCCTCCCGCGGGGCCGCAGTTGTCTGCTCGGTCATCGCCACCATCCGTGTCAGGGCCGTCCGGGCGGCCGGTCCTTGGTTCGGCGGCGCCCCGGCCCTCGGCCTGGGCGCCGGCCGGCCGGGGGTGCCGCACTCGTCCTCCGCAGCCAAACAGGCGGGTGGGTCGGCCGGCATCGGTGGATCACCGTACGGTCGGGCGGCGGCGATACCGTACGGTCCGCCCTGCCCGGTTACGGTCACCGTGGCCGCAGGCCGCTCGGCGCGGGTCCCGCGGCCAGCCAACGCCCAGGTGGGAGGGGGTCGCTGAGGTGTAATCAGGGCGGCGGGCGGGGCCCGGTACGGCCTCGGCCGGCCCTGGCCGCGCCGGACGGCCGCGGTTAGCGTCCGGGACGACGAACCCTTCGAGGACCTTCCACCGCCACCGTCCGGCGGCGGAACGCGGCACCCGTCCGCGGGCCGCCCCCGACGGCCGGACCTCCTTGCTCTTTGGCGTAACGACGGAGAAAGCGAGGCGCGCCATGGACACCACGGCGACCACCCCCACCAGGGGAGACGACCTGCCCGCCCAGCTCGAACGGCTGGGCCGGGAACACCCCCGGCTCCTCGACCGGCTCGACCAGGACCTGGTCGCGGCCTGGGCCGAGGACCTGCGGCGGGCGGCGGGCGGGCGCGACGACTTCGGGCCCGCCGCCGCGGGCGGCCGCGGCGAGCGCTACGTCCGCGCCCAGCAGGACCGGCTGATGACCCGGGCCCACGGCATCGACCAGCTGCTGCGGCTGATCTGCGACCCGGCCGAGCAGCGCGGACAGGTGGTGCTGGACCTGCTCGGCGGCGACGGCCTGGTGCGCCGGGTGGCGGGGCGGACCGGCCACCACGGTCTGTCCATCATGACCTGCGACCTGTCCCCGCTGATGGTCGAGGCCGCCTGGGAGGCCGGCCTGCCGGCGGTGCTGCAGAGCGCCTCGCGCCTGCTGTTCCGCTCCGGGTCGGTCGACGGCGTGCTGCTCGCGTACGGTACGCACCACCTGCCGGAGTCCGACCGCCTGCTCGCGGCCGAGGAGTCGCTGCGGGTGCTGCGCCCGGGCGGGGTGTTCGTGATGCACGACTTCGAGGTCGGCGGCCCGATGGACGTCTGGTTCGAGCAGGTGGTGGACCGGTACTCCGCCACCGGGCACCGCTTCGCCCACTTCACCCGGGAGGAGCTGACGGCCTGCCTGGACAAGGCGGGGTTCGAGGACGTCCGGGTGGTCGAACTGGCCGACCCCTACCGGGTGGTGGCCGACTCGCCGCGCGCGGCGGAACTGGGCATGGGCCGCTACCTGCTCGACATGTACGGGCTGGTCGGCCTCGAGGACTCGCTCGGCGCCGAGCGCGCCGAGGAGTGGACCGTGCAGCGGGCGCGTGAGGTGTTCGGCGTCCCCGGGCCGGACGGCGTCCGGCCCGTGATCGAGCCGCGGCGCGACCCGGGGACCGGCGGCTGGCACCTCGAGGTGCCGCGCCGGGCCCTGGTCGCCGTGGGCCGCCGACCGGAGCGGTGATGGGCGGCCGGCCGTTCTCGATCGCCGTCATCGGTGCCGGGCCCCGCGGCCTGTCCGTCCTGGAGCGCCTGTGCGCCCGGGAGCGGACCGCCCGGCGGCATCCCGAGGTCACCGTCCACCTGATCGATCCGTACCCGCCGGGCGCCGGGGCGGTCTGGCGCACCGACCAGTCCCGCCACCTGCTGACCAACACCGTCGCCTCGCAGATCACCGTCTACGCGGACGACAGCGTGCTGATCGACGGCCCGGTCGAACCGGGTCCGAGCCTGTACGAGTGGGCGGCCGCCCTGGTGCGCGGCGACGGGCAGGGCCAGGACGACCAGACCCTGGCCGAGGCCCGTGACCTGACCCCGGACTCCTACCCGAGCCGGGCGTTCTACGGCTGCTACCTGCGGGCCGCCTTCGAGCGGGTGACCGCCCGCGCGCCCGGCCACGTCCGGGTGCTCGTGCACGCCGCGCGCGCGGTGGCCGTCGCGGACGCGCTCGGCGTGCCGGGCGGCCCCCAGCGGGTGCGGCTGCAGGACCGCAGCTGGATCGACGGGCTGGACGCCGTGGTGATGGCGCAGGGCCACCTGCCCGCCCGGCCGACCCGGCAGGAGGAGCGGACCGCCCGGCTGGCCCGTGCCCACGCGCTGACCTACCTCACCCCGGCCAACCCGGCCGACGTGGACCTGACCGTGATCGCCCCGGGCGAGCACGTCCTGCTCCGCGGCCTCGGGCTGAACTTCTTCGACTACGTCGCGCTGTTCACAGTGGGCCGCGGCGGCACCTTCGTCCGGGCGGAGCCGGCCGGGGCGCCGGGCGACGGGCCCGGACGGCTGGTCTACCGCCCGTCCGGGCAGGAGCCGGTGCTGTACGCCTGCTCGCGCCGCGGCATCCCGTACCACGGCCGCGGCGAGAACCAGAAGGGCCCGTACGGCCGCCACCTGCCGCGTCTGCTGACCCCCGAGCGGGTGGCCGGGCTGCGCCGCGGCGGCGGGCTGCGCTTCCGCGAGCACCTGTGGCCGCTGATCGCCGCCGAGGTGGAGGCGGTCTACTACGGCACGCTGCTGGCGTCCCGCGGCCGGGCGGCCGAGCGCGAGTCGTTCACCGCCGAGTTCCTGGCGGTGCGCCCGGACGGCGCGCACGCCGGGGTGCTGGACCGTTACCGGATCGACCCCGCCGAGCGCTGGGACTGGGACCGGATCACCGCCCCGCACCGCGGCCGCGAGTTCGCCGGCCGCGAGGACTACCGCGCCTGGCTGCTGGACCACCTGGCCGAGGACCTGCGGCAGGCCCGCGCGGGCAACGTCGCCAGCCCGCTGAAGGCCGCCCTGGACGTGCTGCGCGACCTGCGCAACGAGGTCCGGCTCGCGGTCGACCACGCCGGCCTGGACGGCGACTCGCACCGGGATGACCTGGAACGCTGGTACAACCCGGTCAACGCGTTCCTGTCGATCGGACCGCCCGCCGCCCGGATCGAGATGATGATCGCGCTGATCACGGCGGGCGTGCTGGAACCGCTCGGCCCGGTCGACGGGATCGAGGTCGACACCGGCCTCGGCCGGTTCACCGCGGCCTCCGCGGCCGTGCCCGGGCCCGCGGTGCGGGCCACCGCGCTGGTCGAGGCCCGGCTGCCCGAACCGGACCTGCGGCGCACCGCTGACCCGCTGCTGCTGCACCTGCTGCGCACCGGCCAGGCGGTGACCCACCGGGTCCCGTCGGCCGCCGGCGACGGCCACGAGACCGGCGGCCTGGCGATCGAGGAGGGCACCTTCCGCCTGCTCGACGCGCGCGGGTCGGCGCACCCGCGGCGGGTCGCCTACGGCGTCCCCACCGAATCGGTCCGCTGGGCCACCGCCGCCGGGATCCGGCCCGGCGTCAACTCGGTGACGCTGTGCGACTCCGACGCCGTCGCCCGGTCCGTGCTGGCACTGCCCGCGGCGGCGGCGCCGCTGCCGCGCACGCCTCGGACGGAGGTCGCCACCTGAGCCGGGCGGGCGTCCGCGGCCCCCGCGGCGGACGCCCGCCCACCGGCACTCAGCAGCAGCCCGACCGCTCCAGCGCCTTGCGCAGTCCGTCCACCCGGGGGTCGTCCAGCTCGCCGTAGGTCTCCAGCGCGGCCGACCAGGACACCACCGCCCGTTCCTTCTGGCCGAGTTCGAACAGGATGTCGCCCTGCCGGGCGAACGCCTCCGCGGCGCCCCACTCGTCGTTGATCCGCCGGTGCAGGTCGACCGCCAGCTCGGCGTAGCGCAGCGCCTGCTCGCTGTCCCCCCGGGTCAGGTAGATCGCGGCCATCCGGATCAGGCTGCGCCCCTGCCGCTGGTAGTCCCGGATCTCCTCGCTGATCTGCAGCGAGTCCCGGGCGGCGGCGAGGGCGGTGTCGGATCTTCCGGTCCGGTTGTCGATGTCGCACAGGGTGCCGAGTGCGGCGGCCTGGCCCTCGTGGTTCTCGACCTCGCGGAAGATCTCCAGCGCCTCGGCGGCGCAGGCGTACGCGCCCGCCAGGTCGCCGGTGTCCCGGACGTTGATCGCGTACCCCTCCAGCGCCCAGCCCTCCCCGCACCGGTCGCCGAGTTCCCGCAGGATCTCCAGCGCCTCCTCGCAGAGCCGGCCGCACCTGGCGCTGTCGCGCAGCCACCAGTAGGCGTAGGCGAGATGGGTCTTGACCCAGCCGAGGGCCTGCGCCCAGCCGGTCTCCTGCGCGGCCCGCTGGGCGAGTTCGTGCGTGGCGACCCAGGTCGACCAGGGCTTGCGCAGGATCAGGTAGTCGAACAGCCGCAGGGCCAGCACCACCACGGTCTCGTGGAACCCGTGTTCCGCCGCCAGTTCGGTCACCGGCACCAGGTTCGGCAGCTCGGCGTCGCACCAGCGCAGCGCGGCCACCTCGTCGGCGAACGGCGCGGGGTCGATCCGTGGGTCCGCGGTCCGCGGCCGGAGCCAGTTCAGGCTGGAGCGGAACGGTGCCAGCTGCAGGTGGGTGGCGGTCACCATGCCCACGTACCAGTCGGTCATCCGCCGGACGGCCCGGCGGCAGTCCTCCGCGGTGTCGTCCGCCCGGGAGCGCTCGGCGGCGTACAGCCGCAGCAGTTCGTTCAGCCGGTACCAGCCGTCGTCGTCGCGCTCCAGCAGGTGCATCCCGTGCAGCTTCTCCAGCAGCGACGCGGTCTGCGGCACCGGGCGGCCGACCAGGGCGGCGGCGCACTCGCGGTTCAGCCGGACCCCGGGGTGCAGGCTCAGCAGGCGGAAGGTGCGCCGGCACTCCTCGTCCAGCTGCCGGTACGACCAGGAGAAGACCGCCCGGACGGCGATCGCGTCGTCCGGGGAGAGCAGTTCGAGCAGTTGCCCCTCGGCGACCAGGTCGTCCAGCAGCCGGCCGAGACTGAGGGTGGGACTCATCAGGATCTGCTCGGCGACGATCCTCAGCGCCAGCGGGAGGTGGCCGCACAGCCGGGCCAGCTCGCCCAGCGCCTTGGCCTCCCGGTCCGCCCGCTGCGGGCTGATCACGGTGCGCAGCAGCTGGCAGGACTCCTCGCCGGACAGCGGTTCGAGGGTGACCCGGCCGGCGTGGGTGCGGACGGCCATCGCGAACAGCCGGCTGCGGCTGGTGACCACCACCACGCACTCGCTCGACCCGGGCAGCAGCGGTTCGACCTGCGGGAAGTCCGCGGCGTTGTCGAGCACCACCAGGATGCGCCGGCCGGCCAGGATCGAGCGGTACAGCCCGGCCCGCTGGTCGGTCCCGTCGGGTATCTCGCCCACCGGCACGCCGAGCGCGACCAGGAACTTCTCCAGTACGTCCTCGGGCAGCACGTGGGCGGCCTTGCTGGAGTAGCCGTGCAGGTCGATGTAGAGCTGTCCGTCCGGGAACTGCGGTGCCACGTCGTGCGCCCAGCGCAGCGCCAGCGCGGTCTTGCCGACGCCCGGCGGGCCGTCGATCGCGACGACCCGGGGGACGCCGGTGCGCACCGCGCCAGTGAGGGCCGCGTCGAGCTGTCCGAGGGCGGCCTCCCGGCCGACGAACCCGGCGGTGGCGCCCGGCAGTTGGGCGGGCCGGACGAGATGGGCGGCGACCGGCGCCGGGGCCCTGTGGGCGGCCGGGTGCGCCGCGGCCAGGGCCACCAGCCGGCCTCCGGCCTGGAGCACCTCGTCGCACCGGCGGGCCAGGTCGGCCGACGGCTGGCGGCCGTTCTTGATCTTGCTGAGCCAGCCGGCCGTGTATCCGACCCGCTGGGAGAGTTTGCGCCAGGAGAGCTGACGTTCGATCAGGAGTGCTTCCAGCTCCTCACCGAACGACCGTGCCCCCGCCGGCCTGACCGGATCCTGCATCCCCCGTGGCCCCGTCATCAGATCTGACGGCCGGCCGGTGTGCCGCCGGTGCGCGGTTCGGCCGGGCCGCCCCGGCGTGCGGCCTGGCGTGCTCGCCGATGGGGATCGTGCGGCCGGTGGACCCTGGCTTGCGTCATGCGGCTGGTTCCTTTGCTGTGGCAGGTGCTGCGCGGGTGCGCGCAGGGACGCCGACACCCGTCCGCACCGCCGCGCCGACGCGGCGGGGTGCGATGGGTGTGCAACGGACGGCCGCCCCCGCTGGCTTTCCGGTTTCTTTAGCTGGATATTGCGCTTATTTATGAATGGCGATAATTGTTCGACTTATCGTACGCCATCGTAACCCGCCCATAGTGGGGGTGCAAGGCAATTAGGTGTGTACCCGTCAAATGAGATCGGATGATTTGACCGGTTCACCGGGTTTTGGTGGAGCTCCGACCCTTTGGAATTCTTTGTCCGGTAAGGTCCGGCCCGCATGGTCCCATTTGCCGGTCTCCCTTGGCCTGGAGGGCCGGAGATGCCCGGCGCGCCCGGTTTCATGAAAATCGCCGGGCCGGGCCGGATGTGGAATGGGAATGCGTTCGGCCGGCCCCGAATGGCGGCCGGAACGCTCGGCGGCACCGGATCGTGCCGGACCCCACCGAATTCCTGTGTTCCGTTTCGGCGGGTGCGGCCGGCCGCACCGAATCCGCGGGCCGCCCCGCCTCGTCGACCGGGTCACAGACAGACCACGGGCACCCGCTGGACCGCGTTGTTGCCGAAGCCGCCGCGGTTCCATTCCGCATCGAGCGGCTGGCCGTGCTGCGCGGCGTCGTGGGCGCGGGCACCGAGCCGGTGGCGGCCGGGCGTCGCGGTCCACGGGTAGTGCCAGTGCCGCCAGGCCCACGGGTGGCGCGGGTCGGCCGGGGCGAGGTCGGCCTCGTGCCAGCTGCGGCCGGAGTCCGTACTGACCTCGACCCGGGTCACCGGGGCGTGCCCGGACCAGGCCCGGCCCTCCAGCAGGACCCGGCCGGGCCGCACCACCCGGGTGCGTGACATGAAGTCCGGCATCCCCGGCGGGACCAGCAGGGCCCGCGGCGCGATCCGGGTCACCAGCTCGCCGGGGTCGTCGGGGGAGCGCCGGTAGCGGTACGCGACGGCCTGCTGGAAACCGGTGAACGGGGTGTCGGTCAACTCGATCCCGCACAGCCACTTCACGCTCGCCATCCCGTACCAGCCCGGGACGACCAGCCGCACCGGGTGGCCGTGCTGCGGCGGCAGCGGCTGCCCGTTCATCGCGTACGCGACCAGCACCGGCCGGTCCTCGGCCAGCGCCACCGGCAGCGGCAGGCTGCGCCGGTAGTCCTGCTCGACCCCGCGCTCGATCCCGTGGTCGGCGCCGGTGAACACCGCCTCGACGGCCTCCGGCGCGGGCCGGGCCTGCGCCAGCAGCACCCGCAGCGGCACACCCGTCCAGTCCGCCGTGCCGACCGCGCCGTCCAGCCAGGGCTGGCTCACCGGCCGCGGCGACAGCAGCGCCCGCCCGTTGCCGGCGCACTCCAGCGTCACCCGGGCGGTGACGGCGGGCAGCGCCCGCAGCGCCGCGAGGTCCAGCCGCAGCGGGGTGCGGCAGCGGCCCGCCACGGTGAGCCGCCACCCGGCGTCGTCGGCGCCGGCGACGGCGACGGCGGGGATGTCGTAGTGGGTGAGGACGTAGTGCAGGCCCGCGGGTGTCACCTCCGCGCGCATGGCCTCCAGCGGCAGCGCGTGGTTGCGGGCGGCGAGCGCCAGCTCGTCCGCGCCGATCGCCTCGTCCGGTCCGGCGACCCTGGCCGGGCTGCTCACCTCGGCGGGGTACCGGCCGGGATGCCCGGCGTCCACCTGCCCATTCTCGCCCCCGGATGGGCTCACGGCCCGCCGGTGTCCGCCGTCATCGGCAGGACGGCGCCGTCCAGCTCCAGTTCGCAGCGCAGCTCCGGCGCGCCCGGGGCCGGGCGGTCGATCCGGACCAGGAAGGCGCCGGGGCGCCCGGGCAGCACCCCGCAGAGGGTGCGCGGCAGCCCGCCCGGCCCGTGGGCGCGGTGGAAGGCGATCTCCCGCCCGTCGACCAGCAGTTCGGTCTCGGTGATCCAGCCCGAGCGGATGTTCACCGTGACCGAGTGGCCCGCCCGGTCCAGGTGGAAGCTGTGACGACGGCGCACGGCACTCCGTCCTGCGGCGGGCGGGGCCGCGGCCCCGCCCGGTCGGCTCGGCAGGTCAGCCCTGGGCGGGCGGTGCGGGCCGCAGGACGACGAAGTCCGCGCCCGCCGGGTCGAGGCAGACGGCCAGCCGGCCGACGCCCGGTACGTCCTCGGGGCCCATCTGCACGCTGCCGCCGTTCCCGGTCACGGTGGCGACGGTCGCGTCGCAGTCCTCGACGGCGAACACCGGGTGCCAGTACGGCTTGCCGCCGTTGAGCGCCAGGTACTCGGCGGGCAGCTGCATCAGGCCGCCCTGCATCCGGTCCTGGCCGAGCCCCTGCGGGGTGATGATCCAGTACGTGCCCCCGTCGCCCGGCATCGGCATCGCCGCGGTCCGCCAGCCGAGCAGCTCGCCGTAGAAGGTCTTCGCCGCCTCGGCGTCGGTGGTGTACAGCTCGGTCCAGTTCAGCGTGCCCGGGCCGTCCACCGCCTCCAGGCCGGACCGGCCGCCGACCTGCTGCCAGAGCGCGAACTGGCCGCCCTGCGGGTCGGTGAACTGGCCCATCCGCCCGTCCTCGCCGGCGTCCATCGGGGCGACCCGGACCGTGCCGCCGAGGCGCTCGACGGTCTTGGCGGCGGCGTCCACGTCGGCGGTCTTGAAGTAGAGCATCCAGGCGGAGCGGGCCCCCTGCTCGGTGAGCCGGCCGATGCCGCCGACCAGCTTCCCGCCGTGGTGCAGGGCCAGGAACCCGCCGGTGTCCTCGCCGAAGGACTGCGTCTGCCAGCCGAACACGGCGGAGTAGAAGGCACCCGCCGCGTCGACGTCGGGCGCACCGAGGTCGAGCCAGACCGGGGAGCCCGTCGCAAAGTCAGTGGTGATCATGGTGTCTCCGTTCGCGGATCGCTGTCGGAGCCAGCCTGGCACCCGGTACGGACGGTCGCGCGTCGGCGCGGCGGGCCCGCCGCGCGGTGTGCCCGGCGGCCCGGGACGCCGTCAGGGAGGCGTTCGGAGAGCGGCACGCGCCGTCAGGGAAATGTCAGGGACCGGCCGGGAGGCCGCCCGAGGGCTTTGGCTGGACCCCGTTCGAACGGACGAAGGAGCGGGACATGGCGGAGCCGGGCATCGACGGCGCAGCGGTGGCGCACGGGCGTCGCATCGTGGTGGGTGTCGGCGGATCACTGGGCAGCCTGGCGGCGCTGCACCGGGCCGTCGCCGAGGCGGCCCGCACGGACGCCGAGGTGCTGGCGGTGCTGGCCTGGGCGCCGCAGGGCGGTGAGCACGGCTACCGGCTGGCGCCCTGCCCGCCGCTGCTGTCCCTGTGGCGCGACGCCGCGGCCCACCGGCTGGCGCAGGCGCTCGACGATGCGTTCGGCGGGATGCCGGCCGGGGTCCGGCTGACCGCCGAGGCGGTCCGCGGCGACACCGGCGAGGTGCTGGTGCGGACCGCCGACCGGGCCGGCGACCTCCTGGTGGTCGGGGCGGGCGGTGGTCTGCTCCACCGGGGTCTGCGCCCGTCGGTGACGGCGTACTGCGTCCGCAGGGCGCTCTGCCCGGTGCTGACCGTGCCGAGGCCCGCCCTCCAGCAGGACCTGGCCGAGCTGCACCGCCGCGGACGCCGGCACCTCGGCCCCGACGGGTGGCATCGGCGGCCGCCGGTCGGGCTGACCGGGAGCCGCTGAGCGGGGGCCCGCTGACCGGCGGTCCCGGCGGTCCCGCAGGTCCCCGCTTCGCCGACGGGGAGGCGGCGGGTAGGTTGGCGGGCCGAGGGCGGGCGGCACCGGGCCGGGTCCGATGGGGTGGTGGCGTGATGGACTCGCGGACGGTCGTGGACTGTGCGCTGTACGAGGACGGCCGCAGGATGCCCGGCGAGGTGGACCTCGCGGCCGTGGCCGGGCAGCTCGCCGAGCGGCCGGACCGGTTCGTCTGGATCGGGCTGTACGAGCCGACCGCCGAGCAGTTCGCCGAGATGGCGGGCGCGTTCGCGCTGCACCCGCTGGCCGTCGAGGACGCCGTCCGCGCCCACCAGCGGCCCAAGCTGGAACGCTACGGGGACACGCTGTTCCTGGTGCTCAAGACGATCGTCTACGTCGACCACGACCGGGTGACCGCCACCGCCGAGATCGTCGACACCGGCGAGATCATGGTGTTCGCCGGGCCCGGCTTCGCCATCGTGGTGCGGCACGGCAGCGCGCCGGGACTGGCCGGGGTGCGGCGGGAGCTGCAGTCCGCGCCGGAGCTGCTGGCGCTCGGACCGGTGGCCGTCCTGCACGCGGTCGCCGACCACGTGGTCGACCGGTACCTGGAGGTCGCCGACGCCTTCGAACGGGACGTGGAGGAGCTGGAGACCGCCGTCTTCTCGCCCGAACGCACCGACGACGCCGGCCGGATCTACCAGCTCAAGCGCGAGCTGATGGAGTTCAAACGCGCCGTGGTGCCGCTGGGCGGGCCGCTGAAGCGGCTGACCGACGGCTCACTGCCGGGCCTGCCGGCCGGCCTCACCGCCTACCTGCGGGACGTCGCCGACCACCACGCCCAGGCCAAGGAGCGGATCGCCGCCTTCGACGAGCTGGTCTCCTCCGTCCTGGACGCCAGTGTGGCCCGGCTGTCGCTGCAGCAGAACACCGACATGCGCAAGATCAGCGCCGGGGCAGCCCTGGTCGCGGTGCCGACCATGGTGGTGGGCATCTACGGCATGAACTTCGACCACATGCCGGAGCTGCGGTGGACGTACGGCTACCCGGCGGTGCTGGCGCTGATCGTGACCGTCTGCGTGGTCGCCTTCCGGGCGTTCCGCCGCAACGACTGGCTCTGACCGGCGCCCGCCCGGCCGCGCCGCCGCCCGCTACAGCCAGTCGCGGCGCTTGAAGACCAGGTACAGGCTGCCGCAGACCAGCGCCATCAGGCCGATCGCGAACGGGTAGCCGAACGCCCACTTCAGCTCCGGCATCTCGGTGAAGTTCATCCCGTAGACGGTGCCGATCAGGGTCGGGGCGAACAGGATGGCGGCCCAGGAGGAGATCTTCTTGATCTCGTTGTTCTGGGCGTGCCCGGCCTCGGCGAGCTGCTTCATCTCCTCGTTCTGGGCCTGCGAGACCAGGGTGGCGTTGACCGTGAGGATGTTCTGCAGCATCTGCCGGAAGCCGTCGACCCGCTCGGCCGCGGTGGTCGCGTGGTCGGCGACGTCGCGCAGGTAGCGCCGCAGCTCCTCGTCGGTGCCGTACTTCTCGAAGCCGGCCTCCAGGCTGCCCATGATGTCCAGCAGCGGGCGGGTGGCCCGCTGGAACTCGATCACCTCGCGGGAGAGCTCGTAGATCCGGCGGGAGACGCCGGGGTCGCCGCCGAACACCTCCGTCTCGATCTCGTCGATGTCGTGCTGCAGCCCGGCGATCACCGGCGCGTAGCCGTCGACCACCGCGTCCAGTACCGCGTACAGCACGGCCTCGGGGCCGAGCGCGAGCAGCTCGGGGTCGCCCTCCAGCCGGCGGCGGACCGCGGACAGGTCGGGGGACTGCGAGTGCCGGACGGTGACCACGAAGTCAGGGCCGACGAACAGGTGGATCTCGCCGAAGTCGACCGCCTCGTCGTCGTCCAGGTAGCGGGCGGCCCGCAGCACCACGAAGAGGGTGTCGCCGTACCGCTCCAGCTTGGGCCGCTGGTGGGCGACGATGGCGTCCTCGACGGCCAGTTCGTGCAGGCCGAAGCGCTCGGCGGCCTCGGTGAGCTGGGCCTCGGCCGGGCGCAGCAGGCCGATCCAGGCCATCGTGCCGGGCTTGCCGGGGATCTGCTGGTAGATCTCGGCCAGGCTGCTGGGCGCCTCGACCCGGTGCCCGTCGCGGTAGACCGCGGCGTCCACCACGGACCGCTCCAGGGTGGTCGCGGCGCCCCGCTGCTCGGGCCTCGGGTCCATCGAGTGTTCGGGGGCGAGCACCACTTCCGGGCGGGGCGTGGCGGCGGGACGGCTGAACGGACGCTTGCTCGCGCGCACCGCGCGCACACGCCAGTCGGACATGGCAGGAACCTCCACGGATCGTGGTCCGCCGCGGACCGACGGCGCGCTGCCGCGCGAGGGCGGCGGGCCACGGGCAGGAAGGCGGAGAGGGGCCGCCCCGGCCGTGGCCGGGCACGCCCGCACGGCGGCGCACCCGAGGGCGGACCGCGGCGGCGGTCAGTCCCGGAGGGAGCCGGGGGCGGGGGACGTGCGGCGGACGGGGCACGGGACGCAGGACGTGAACGGGGTCATCCCGGGGTGGGGCCGACTTCGGCCCGGACTACTGCACTCCACCGCTCTCACCTCCTCGCCGCCGGGGCGCCCGCGGGGGCACCGGATCGCGCACACAGGAGATTCCCCCGGGCAGCACGGATACGCCCGCCGACCGGATGGCACCCCTGAACTCGTCAGAGCTTTGGCACGCCACGGCGTAGCACCCCTGGGGTGCAGCCACTTGGGGTCACCCCTTAGGCCGGGGAGACCTGTCCTGAACCTGGGCGTCTCTCGACGTCGTGGGGTCAGTGGCCTGTGTCCGTGGCGACGCCTCACCGAACGAGGTGCCTGCACAACTGCGCACCAGTCTAGCCCCGGCGCGTGGGGCCCCCGACCACCGGCGCCCCCCGCCGCGGTGCGGCGAGGGGCGTTGGTGCAGATCCGTTTCGCCCACCGGGGCGGCCGTCACAGGGCGGTCAGCTCGACCCGCCGAGCTGCGGGAACAGGTCCAGGAACGGCTGGGTGGTCACCGAGATGCCACGGCCGAACGGGTCGTCGAAGTCCCAGATCAGGAAGAGCAGGAACCCGATCAGCGCACTGAACACGCCCGCCAGGAACAGCTCGCGGCCGGAGCGGCGGATCTGCAGCGTGAAGATCATGCCGACGGTGACCAGCGCACCGACGATCAGGCCGAACCACACCACCCCCGGCATGGTCGGGCCGGTGCTCTGGCCGCGGGAGTTGCGGGTCTCGTCGGCGATCGCGATCCGGTCCAGGATCGGCTGGTAGGTCTGGGCCTCCAGGTCGTTCTGCGGGGTCCGGCCGGCGGCGTCCGCGCGCAGCTTGGCCAGCAGCTCGGTGCCGCGCGGTGAGATCTCGCCCTGCTCCTCCATGTGCGTCCACTCGGTGTCGACGACGAAGGACACGTACGCGTCGACGTCGGACCGCAGCTGGTCGCGGAAGTCCGCGGGGTAGACCTGGGCGCGTTCGCTCACCTCGTGCAGGGACTGTGCCTCCCGCAGGATGTCGTCCTGGGCCGCGCTGCGGGCCTCCCACACGCCCGCGATGGCGAGCCCCAGGACGATCGCGTAGACCACGCCGATCATCATCGTCATGTACTCGATGACGTCGGGGGTCTCCGTCGGGTCGTCGTCATCGGCGACCCGACGGTGTCTCAGTAAGACGACCGCCACGACGACGGCGCACGCCGCCAGCATGGCGATCGCCAGGGCCAACCACTCCGACATGGGCACACTCCAGTCCGGGAAATCGACGGTCAACGTGGTCGTGCCGGTCTCAGGACCGGCTGCTCCGGCCGCCGCGGGCGGTCCGTGAGCGGGGCTTGAGCGCCGCGGCGGCGAGCACCGCCGGGACGGTGACCAGCAGCATCGTGGTGGTCGGCGGCGTGCTCTGGTGCCGCTTCGGCTCCGGGGCGGGGGCCGGCGGGGGCAGCCGGACCGCCTTGGGCGCCGGCGGCGGCGTCGGCGCGGGCGCGGGCGGGCTGGGCTCCGGTACGGGAGCGACCGCCTCGGGCGTCGGCCGGCTGGGCGTGGGCGCCGGGGGACGCGGCGTGGGCCTGCGGGGCGGCGGCGGGGCGGGGGCCACCGGCGGTGCGGGCGTCGGCGTGGGGGTGGGGCTGGGCTTGGGGGTCGGCGTGGGCGTCGGCGTCGGTGTGGGGGTCGGCGTCGGCGTGGGGGTCGGTTTCGGGCAGGGCGGCGGGGTCGGCCTGGGGCACGGGTGGGGCGGTCTGCCCGGGTGGTGCCCGGGGTGGTGGCCGTCGGACCGGCCGAACCGGAGGTCGACGTCCACGTCCACCTCCACGTCGACCTCGAGGCCGCCCCCGTGGCCACCGGCCTGGACCGCGACGCAGACCTCGACCGCCGGCCCCGGCCGACCGCCGGGGTGCGGTGCGGGCCGGTCCTTGGCGACCGCGGTACCGGCCCCGCTCAGGATCGTGCACAGGGCCGCCACCCCGACGGCGGCGCCGGCCAGCCGGGCGCGGTGGCCCGGGGATGCCCCACCCGTCGATCCCGCCGCGGACCCCGACGGCGCGACGTAATAGCCATGTGGGC
>NZ_JBEZIR010000095.1:0-34401 GCF_040651175.1 Kitasatospora sp. NPDC048540 | reverse complement strand
GCCGACCCGGACCGCGGGGTCCGGGTCGGCCGGCCGTGCCGGGCCAGGGCCAGGGTCAGGTCAGCCGAAGGCCTGCTCGATCCGGGCGCGGTCCACCCGGTACGGAGCGGGGTCGTGCGCGAGGCCGACGTCGTGCAGCAGTTCGCCCTCGACGGCGTTCTTGTTGGTCTCGCCGGTCAGGCCCTCCTTCGCCACCGCCCAGGCGGACTGGCCGGCCGCCCGGCCGAGCCCGCCGCCGGAGAGCTCGCCGCGCTGCACCGGGTCGTCGTCCTCGATGCCCAGCGCCGATCGCAGACCGTCCTCGGCCTTGCCGGTGACGAAGTTGTCGCCCTGCTTGACGGCCTGCCGGGCGGCGAAGTCCTTGAGGCCGTCGCCGACCCCGGACAGCGACCGGTTCTGCCAGGCCTCCTTGCCCAGCTTCCCCAGGCCCTCGCCGCCCTCCTCGAAGTCCCGCAGGCCCTGGGCGGCGGTGCGGACGTTCTTGAGCTCCGACAGCGCGGTCCTGGCGGTCCGGATGTTCCTGACCGCCTTGACGGCCGTGCCGAGCTCCTTGAGCGCCTTGAGCAGCTTCTCCAGGTTGGTGGCCAGCTCGGTGGAGACCCGGGCCACCCGGGCGACGAAGACCGCGATCTCCGCCTCGGTGATCAGGGCGTCCACGACCAGGCCGATGCCGAGCGTGAGGACCGCGACCACGGCCTCCGCGGCCAGCGAGGCGATCAGCACCTCGATCGCCTCGCTGATGATCTCGATGACCATGCCCTCGGCCATCGCGCACTCCTGCGCGGCCGAGTTGATGATCTGCGCGGTCTGCAGCATCTCCTCGGCGGTGGCGTCGAGCGCCTCGGCCACCTCGCCCATGTGGCGTCCGAAGGCGTCCGAGGCGGACCCCTGCCAGGCGCCGGACAGCGAGACGGCGCCGGAACGCAGCTCCTCGGCCACCATCTGGACGGCCTTCGCCTGGGCCTGCCACTCCTCGGCCGCGGCGTTCAGCTGGTCGAGGTCACCGGTGACCTTCTCCAGCATGTGCATCAGACCGGACTTCTCCAGCGCCCACTCGACCGCCTCGTCCAGCGCACCGCCGAGGCCGCCGCGGGACGGGTGGGCCGCGGGCTCCAGCGGGGCCATCGGCGCGGCCGGCTGCGCCTGCGCCCAGCCGTACGCCCCGCTCCCCGCCGGCAGCAGCGCACCCGGTATGGCGCCCGGGTACGGTCCGGCGGAACCGTAGGCCGACCGGTCACCGGCGACGGCACCTCCCACGGCGCCGACGCCCGCGCCGTAGCCGCCGGGCCCGCCGTAGGAGCCGCCGTCGCCGTACGCGCCCTCGCCGTAACCACCGGGCTCGCCGTAAGCGCCGGGCTCGCCGTAAGCACCGGGCTCGCCGTAGGCGCCCTCGCCGTAACCGCCGGGCTCACCCCCGGCCTCCCCGGCGCCCTCCTCGGGGCTGCCGAAGATCTTGTTGCCGGCCCACTCGCCCGCCTTGTCGCCGAGCTGCGCCCCGGCCGCCTCGCCGGCCGACCGGCCCATGCCCACGTACCAGGGCTCGGCCGGACCGTCGGCGCCCGGGTCGCCGTCGCCCGGGGTGGTGTCCCCGGCGCCGTCCCCGGTGGTGTCGCCGCGCGGGGTGGTGCCGTCCCGGTGGCCGGTGCCGCCGGCCGGCTCCTCCGTGCCTGGCCGGGCGGGACGGTGGTCCGGGGTGCCGCCCTCGTCGTCGGCCTGGCCGGCCGGGCGGTGGGTGGGCTCCGGGGTCTGCGGCGGGGTGTGGGCGGGCGCCGGCGGATGTGCGGGCGGCGGCGGGACCCGGGTGGTGGGCGCCGACGGGGTGTGCGAGGAGCCGGCGGGGTGCGACGGCCCGTGGGAGGGTGAGTGCGAACCCGGGTGCCTGCTCACTGGCCGCCCCCGAGACCCGAGCTGATCATGCGATCGTGCTCGGCGTAGTTCTGTGCCGTGTAGGCGAGCCCGTCCGCCGTGCCGGCCAGCGCCTGGACCAGGTCGGCGACGTTCTGCCGACCCGCGGAGGCGTGCTCCTGGTAGGTGTGCGCCAGGTTCTGGGCGTTGGGCAGGTGGCCGAAGGCGCTCGCCGAGATGGTGATGCCGGATACCGCCGCCTGGATCTGGTCGAGCTGCTCGACCTGGTCGGTGACGGTTGACGCGTATCTACCGATAGCTTCGGGATCCACCCGAAACCCGCTGTCCCCCATGGCAGATGCCTTTCTTCTTCCGGTGATGAGCGGCTCATCGTACTGACATGCCATCGGGTCCGGTCACCGAGGGGGACCTCGGGCCGACCCTGCGTCAGCCTCCGACGGAGCCGCGTCAGCCACCGGCGGACCCTCGCGTCACCGAACCCGTGGCGTCGCCCGCGCCGCACCGCGAGAATGGTCGCCCACCCTGGCGGCGACCGGTCGGCGCCGCGGGGCGAACGAGGGGAGCAGTCCTGATGGAGAGCCAGACACCGGCCCGGCCGCCACGCCGCGTCAGGACGGCCGTCATCGCGCTGGTGGCCCTGGCCCTGGTGGCCGCGGCCGCGCTCTGGCTGTGGCCGGACGCGAAGAAGAAGGCCGCCGCTCCCCCGCCGCCCCCGGCGTCGAGCCCGGCGGACAGCCCCTCACCGAGCCCCGCGAAGGTGCTCCCATACCCCTACTTCCTGCCGGGCACCTGCCTGGACCACCCGCAGCTGAGCACCACCGTGACCCGGGCCGAGGAGCGGCCGTGCGCGCAGCCGCACGACGGCGAGGCCATCGTCAACGTGGTGCTGCCGGACGGGCTCACCAGCGACACCCAGATCGGCCGCGCCCTGCGCGAGCTGTGCGCGGCGCCGCTGGCCGAGTGGCAGCAGCGGCAGGGCGGCGGCGGCCCGTACTACGGGTTCCCGCTCGGCCCCTACCTGGCCTACTACCAGCAGGGCATGCACGACGCGACCTGCACCCTGACCGCCAGCGACCGGCAGGGCGGCAGGAAGCTGACCGGCAGCCTGCACTGACCGCCGGTCAGCTCCGAGCGCCCGTACCGGGCCGGTCACTCGGGCATCATGCCCATCTGCCGCATCATGCCGACCGAGTCCCAGGACCACCAGCCTTCCTTCACCCTGCCGTCCTCGAACCGGAACATCGTCATCCCGGCCGCCTCGATGGTCTTGCCGCTGGCCGGCATCCCCATGAACTCGCCGGTGTGGGTGCCTCGCCACATCCAGCGGGTGGCCACCTGGTCGCCGTCGGCGAGCTGGCCCTGGATGTCGAAGGTGAAGTCGAAGGACCTCCGGTAGCCCTCGATCATCTCCTTGACGGCCGCCGGGCCCACGGTGTCGCCGGCCATCGACGGGTCGTGGTCACGGTAGTCCGGGGCCATCAGCTCGTCGATCGCCGACATGTCGCCCGCCGCGGTGTCGACCAGCAGCCGGCGGACCGTCGCCATGTTGAGCTGGTCCTCGCGCATCACGTCGAGGTCGGTGAAGGTGGGCGGCTCCTCGCAGAGCGCCACCATCTCCCGGAAGATCCGGTCGGTCTCCGGCAGGACGGAGTTGCGCATCGCCGCCTCGTACGACGGGAACTCGACGATCTCGACGATGTGCTTCGCGTCCGCCCGGTCGGTGCCGACCGTCGCGTGGGTCGCCGTGCGGCGGCCCGCGGTCTGCTCGATCCAGTCGTCCATCAGCCGGTTGAGCTGGTCCGGCTGCTCCGTCCGGCACTCGACGATCTGTAGAAAGGTCATCGCGGAACCTCCCGATCACACCCCCTGACTGCCTGCGTCCGCGGATCGCGCTGCCTCCCACTCTCCTCCCGGCCCCCGGCCATCACAAGGCAGGGACCGGGGCCTGCCCTGCGGGCGGCACCCGGCCCTAGGGTGGGCGGCATGGCGACGACCTATGCACGGGTGGAACGGGAACGGCTGGCCTCGCTGCTGGCGGCGGCGGGTCCCGGGGCGGCGACGCTCTGTGGCGGCTGGCGGACCAGGGAGCTGGCCGCGCACCTGGTGCTGCGCGAACACCGGCCGGACGCGGCGGCCGGGATCCGGCTGCGGCCGCTGGCCGGGTGGAACGCGCGGGTGCAGGCCTCGATCGCCGCCAGGCCGTACGAGGAACTGCTGCGCACCTTCCGGGCGGGCCCGCCGCGGCTGTCGCCGTTCGCGCTGCCGGGGGCGGACGAGGCCGCCAACCTGGTCGAGTACTTCGTCCACGCCGAGGACGTCCGGCGGGCGGCCGACGGCTGGGACCCGGCACAGGACGACGGGCCTCCGATCGAACCGGGGCTCGCCGAGGCGCTGTGGCGGCGGCTGCCGGCGGTCGCCCGGTTCGGGGCCGGGGTGCGGCTGCCGGTACGGCTGGAGTTCGAGCGGCCGGACGGCCGGACGGCGGCCGTCCCGCACCGGACCGGGCCGACGGTACGGGTACGCGGCGAGAGCGCCGAGCTGATGCTGTTCGCCTTCGGGCGCGGCGCCCGGGCGGCCGTCGAGGCGGAGGGCGCGCCGCAGGCGGTGGCGCTGCTCGCGGGGGTACTGCCGCTGCCGTGACCGGCGGGTCCCGCCGGATTGTCAGTGGGGTGTGCCAGCCTGACAGCGACCGGGGACGTGTCCTGCGTCACAGCGGTGACGCGCGGCCCCGGCCTGGCCCGAAGGAGCACCGCACATGGTCACCACCGACTTCCGGACCGGCTCGCCCAACTGGCTGGACCTCGGCAGTCCGGACCCCGGGGCCGCCGCCGCCTTCTACGGCGCGGTCTTCGGCTGGTCCTTCGCCTCGGCCGGTCCGCAGGCCGGCGGCTACGGCTTCTTCCAGCAGGGCGGACGGACGGTCGCCGCACTCGGGCCGCTGACCGAGCCGGGCGCGGTGTCGGCGTGGACGCTCTACTTCCTGACGCCCGACGCGGACGCCACCGCCAAGGGCGTCGAGCAGGGCGGCGGCACGGTCCGGATGGCTCCGGGCGACGTCTTCGACGCCGGGCGGATGGCGGCGTTCACCGACCCGACCGGGGGGCAGTTCGCCGTCTGGCAGCCGGCCAGGACCAAGGGGCTGGACGAGGTCGGTGCCCCGGGCAGCTTCGTCTGGGCCGAACTGCACAGCGCCGACGTCCCGCGGGCGCTCGCCTTCTACCGGGGCGTGTTCGGCTGGCGCACCCAGGAGTTCGAGGGATCGAGCGACTACGTGGTGCTGTCCACCGCGGACGGTGACCAGCAGGAGGCCGGGTTCGGCGGCGCGGCGCCGCTGCACGCCGAGCTGTCCCCCGGCTGGCTGCCGTACTTCGCGACCGAGGACCCGGACGCGGTGGTGGCCGCGGCCACCGCGGGCGGCGGCTCGGTGGTGGTGGCCGCGGCGGACGTGCCCGGCGCGGGGCGGCTCGCCGTCCTGAAGGATCCGTTCGGGGCGGCGTTCGCGGTGCTGCGGCCGGATCCGCGGATGTGACGGGCGGGCGGGGGCCTGGGGGGAGCGGGCCCTGCGGGGACCGGGAGGTACCGGCTGGATCCTTCCGGGTTCGCGCAGTTCCCCGCGCCCCTGGGGGCGTGCCCCCAGAGGGGGCGGCCCGGCCCCGGGGTGGGTCAGCGGACGGGGTGGCCCGTTTCGCGGAGGGACTGCTTGACCTCGCCGATCGTCAGGTCGCCGAAGTGGAAGACGCTGGCGGCGAGCACCGCGTCCGCGCCGGCGTCGACGGCCGGGGCGAAGTCGGCGAGCTTGCCGGCGCCGCCGGAGGCGATCACCGGGATCGAGACGGCCTTGCGGGCGGCCCGGATCAGTTCCAGGTCGTAGCCGTCCTTGGTGCCGTCCGCGTCCATCGAGTTGAGCAGGATCTCGCCCGCGCCCAGCTCGGCCGCGCGCACCGCCCACTCGATCGCGTCCAGGCCGGTGCCCCGGCGTCCGCCGTGGGTGGTCACCTCGAAGCCGGAGGGGGTCACCGTGCCCTCGGGGCAGCGGCGGGCGTCCACCGACAGCACCAGCACCTGCCGGCCGAACCGCTCGGCGATCTCCCGGATCAGCTCGGGCCGGCTGATCGCGGCGGTGTTGACGCCGACCTTGTCGGCGCCGGCCCGCAGCAGCTTGTCGACGTCGTCGGTGGTCCGTACGCCGCCGCCGACGGTGAGCGGGATGAAGACCTGCTCGGCGGTGCGGCGGACCACGTCGTAGGTGGTGGCCCGGTCGCCGGAGGAGGCGGTGATGTCCAGGAAGGTCAACTCGTCGGCGCCCTGGGCGTCGTAGAGCTTGGCGAGTTCGACCGGGTCGCCGGCGTCGCGCAGGTTCTGGAAGTTGACGCCCTTGACGACCCGTCCGGCGTCGACGTCCAGACAGGGGATGACTCGTACGGCGAGGGTCACTGCGTGCCTTCCAAGGAGGTTGCCAGCCCGGGACGGTAGGCCTCGATCTCGACCTCGACCATCATCCGGGAGTCGATCAGGCCCTCGACCACGACCATGGTGGCGACCGGGCGGACCGTGTCGAACAGCTGCTTGTGTGCGCGGCCGGCCTCGTCGCAGTCCCGGACGTGGGTCAGGTACATCCGGGTGCGGACCACGTCGGCGGCCGAAAGCCCGTACTCCGCGAGCGCCTTGAACGCCACCTCGAAGGCGGCCAGGGTCTGGTTGTACGGGTCGCCCTCGTGGTGGACCATGCCGTTCTCGAAGGCGGTGGTCCCGGCGACGAGGACGGTGTCCCCGACCGCGACGGCCCGGGAGAATCCGAACTGCTCCTCCCAGGGAGAGAAGCCGGAGACTCGGTGCGAACGCGGCGCGGCCGGGGTATCGGTCATCGGGACACAGCCTCCAGGGCCTCTTCGAGGGTGAACTTCTGCTCGTAGAGGGCCTTGCCCACAATCGAACCCTCGACACCTTCGGGCACCAGGGTGGCGATGGCCCGCAGGTCGTCCAGCGAGGAGACCCCGCCGGAGGCGACCACGGGCCGGTCGGTCGCGGCGCAGACGTTGCGCAGCAGCTCCAGGTTGGGGCCGGTCAGGGTGCCGTCGCGGTTGACGTCGGTGACCACGTAGCGGGCGCAGCCCTCGGAGTCGAGCCGGGCGAGCACCTCGTAGAGGTCGCCGCCGTCGCGGGTCCAGCCGCGGCCGCGCAGGGTGGTGCCGACCACGTCCAGGCCGACCGCGATCTTGTCCCCGTGCTCGGCGATCACCTTGGCGACCCACTCCGGGGTCTCCAGGGCGGCGGTGCCGAGGTTGACCCGGGTGCAGCCGGTGGCGAGGGTGGCGGCCAGCGAGGCGTCGTCGCGGATGCCGCCGGAGAGCTCGACCTTGATGTCGAGGCGGCCGGTGACCTCGGCCAGCAGCTCGCGGTTGGAGCCGGTGCCGAAGGCGGCGTCCAGGTCGACCAGGTGCAGCCACTCGGCGCCGGCGTGCTGCCAGGCGAGCGCGGCGGCGAGCGGCTCGCCGAAGGAGGTCTCGGTGCCGGAGGCGCCCTTGACCAGGCGCACGGCCTGGCCGTCGCGGACGTCGACGGCGGGGAGGAGTTCGAGGCGGCTCATCGGTGGAAAGGCTCCTGGCTCAGAGGGTGTTGACCCAGTTGGTCAGCAGGGCGGCGCCGGCGTCGCCGGACTTCTCGGGGTGGAACTGGGTGGCCCACAGCGGTCCGTTCTCCACCGCCGCGACGAACGGCTGCCCGTGGGTGGTCCAGCTGACCAGCGGGGCGGCGATGGACTCGTTGGTGACCTGCAGCTCCCAGGTGCGCACCCCGTAGGAGTGCACGAAGTAGAAGCGTTCCTGGGGGTCGAGTCCGGCGAACATCCGGCTGCCCGCGGGGACGTCCACGGTGTTCCAGCCCATGTGCGGGACGATCGGCGCGTCCAGCGGCTCGACGGTGCCGGGCCACTCGTCGCAGCCGGCGCTCTCCACGCCGTGCTCGACGCCCCGCTCGAAGAGGATCTGCATGCCGACGCAGATGCCGAGCACCGGGCGGCCGCCGGCGAGCCGGCGGCCGATGATCACATCGCCGCGGACCGCCTTGAGGCCGCGCATGCAGGCCTCGAAGGCGCCTACGCCGGGGACGAGCAGGCCGTCGGCGTTGAGGGCGGTCTGGAAGTCGGAGGTCACGGTGACGTCCGCGCCGGTGCGCTCGACGGCGCGCTGGGCGGAACGCAGGTTGCCGGAGCCGTAGTCGAGGACGACGACGTTCTTGGCCATCAGGTTCTCTAGTCTCTTCCGTCGCTGGCTTGTCGCTGGCCTAGAGGCGCATCACGCCGGAGGCCAGGCACAGCGCGGCACCGATCGCGAGGACCGCGATCAGGCTCTTGGACTGCTTCTGCTTCCAGAACGAGTACACGCCGCCGGACAGGAAGAGCCCGGCGATGATCAGCAGTGTTGCGGACTTGCTCACAGCGCACCCTTGGTCGAGGGGAGGATGCCCGCCGCGCGCGGGTCGCGCTCGGAGGCGTAGCGCAGAGCACGCGCGAGTGCCTTGAACTGGCACTCGACGATGTGGTGCGCGTTGCGACCGTACGGGACGTGCACGTGCAGGGCCACCTGCGCCTGGGCGACGAAGGACTCCAGTATGTGCCGGGTCATGGTGGTGTCGTAGCTGCCGATCATCGGCGCCATGTTCTCCGGCTCGGTGTGCACCAGGTAGGGGCGGCCGGAGAGGTCCACGGTGACCTGGGCGAGCGACTCGTCCAGCGGCACGGTGCAGTTGCCGAAGCGGTAGATGCCGACCTTGTCGCCGAGCGCCTGCTTGAAGGCGGCGCCGAGCGCGAGGGCGGTGTCCTCGATCGTGTGGTGGGTGTCGATGTGCAGGTCGCCGTCGGTCTTCACGGTGAGGTCGAAGAGTCCGTGGCGGCCCAGCTGGTCGAGCATGTGGTCGTAGAACCCGACGCCCGTGGAGATCTCGGTCCTCCCGGTGCCGTCGAGGTCGATCTCGACCAGGACGGAGGTCTCCTTGGTGGTGCGTTCGACGCGGCCGGTACGGGACATGCGGGTTACAGCTCCTTGATGGAATAGCGGACGGCGTCGAGGAAGGCGTCGTTCTCGGCGGGGGTGCCGGCGGTGACGCGCAGCCACCCGGGGACCCCGTTGTCCCGGACCAGGACGCCCCGGTCGAGGATCGCCTGCCAGACCGCGTGGGTGTCGGCGAAGCGGCCGAACTGGACGAAGTTGGCGTCGGAGTCGGTGACCTCCAGGCCGAGGCCGCGCAGCGCGTCGACCAGCCGGTCGCGCTCGGCCTTCAGCTGCTCGACGTAGCCGAGCAGGGTGTCGGTGTGCTCCAGGCAGGCCAGCGCGGTGGCCTGGGTGACCGCCGACAGGTGGTAGGGCAGCCGGACCAGCTGCACGGCGTCGACCACGGCCGCGTCGGCGGCCAGGTAGCCGAGCCGCAGGCCGGCCGCGCCGAACGCCTTGGACATGGTGCGGGTGACCACCAGGTTGGGACGGCCCGCCAGCAGCGGCAGCAGCGAGGCGCGGTGCGAGAACTCCACGTACGCCTCGTCGACGATCACCAGGCTCGGGCCGGCGGCCTGCGCGGCCTCGTACAGCGCGAGCACGGTGTCCGCGGCGACCGCGGTGCCGGTCGGGTTGTTCGGCGAGCAGACGAAGACCACGTTCGGCCGGTGCTCGGCGATGGCCAGGGTGGCCGCGTCGAGGTCGATGGTGAAGTCGTCGCGCCGCGGGCCGGAGATCCACTCGGTGCCGGTGCCGCGCGAGATCAGCGCGTGCATCGAGTACGAGGGCTCGAAGCCGAGTGCGGTGCGGCCCGGCCCGCCGAAGGTCTGCAGCAGCTGCTGGAGCACCTCGTTGGAGCCGTTGGCCGCCCAGACCTGCTCGCGGGTGCGGGCGAAGCCGGTGGTGGTGGTCAGGTAGGCGGCGAGGCCCTCGCGCAGCTCGACCGCGTCCCGGTCGGGGTAGCGGTTGAGGTGGCGGGCGGCCTCGGCGACCCGCTCCGCGATCCGGGCCACCAGCGGCTCCGGCAGCGGGTACGGGTTCTCGTTGGTGTTGAGCTGGACGGGCACGTCGAGCTGGGGTGCACCGTACGGGGACTGGCCGCGCAGCTCGTCCCTGATGGGGAGGTCGTTCAGGTTCACGTACCGGGTACCGTCCAGTCGAAGCGGGCCTTGATCGCGTCACCGTGGCCGGGCAGGTCCTCCGCCTCGGCCAGGTTGACCACGTGCGCGGCGACGTCCGCCAGCGCCTCGCGGGAGTAGTCCACGACGTGGATGCCGCGCAGGAAGGACTGCACCGACAGCCCGGAGGAGTGGCAGGCGCAGCCGCCGGTGGGCAGGACGTGGTTGGAGCCGGCGGCGTAGTCGCCGAGCGAGACCGGGGCGTACGCGCCGATGAAGATCGCGCCGGCGTTGCGCACCCGGGCGGCGACCGCGCGGGCGTCCCGGGTCTGGATCTCCAGGTGCTCGGCGGCGTAGGCGTTGACCACCGCGAGGCCCTGCTCCAGGTCGTCCACCAGCACGATGCCGGACTGCCGGCCGGCCAGCGCCTCGGTCACCCGCTCACGGTGCCTGGTGGCGGCGACCTGCGTCTTCAGCTCGGCCTCGACCTCCTCGGCCAGTGCGAGCGAGTCGGTGACCAGCACCGAGGCGGCCATCGGGTCGTGCTCGGCCTGGCTGATCAGGTCGGCGGCGACCTCCCGCGCCGAGGCCGAGTCGTCGGCCAGGACGGCGATCTCGGTCGGACCGGCCTCGGCGTCGATCCCGATCCGGCCCTTGAGCAGGCGCTTGGCGGCGGCGACGTAGATGTTGCCCGGGCCGGTGACCAGGTTGACCGGCGGGCACTCCTCGGTGCCGTAGGCGAACATCGCGATGGCCTGCGCCCCGCCGGCCGCGTACACCTCGGTGACGCCGAGCAGCGCGCAGGCGGCCAGGATGGTCGGGTGCACGGAACCGCCGAAGGCCTTCTGCGGCGGCGAGGTGACGGCGATGCCCGCCACCCCGGCCTCCTGGGCCGGCACCACGTTCATCACCACGGAGGACGGGTAGACGGCCAGGCCGCCGGGCACGTACAGGCCGACCCGGTCGACCGGCACCCAGCGCTCGGAGACGGTGCCGCCCGGCACCACCTCGGTGGTGTGGTCGGTGCGGCGCTGCTCGCGGTGGACCAGCCGGGCGCGGCGGATCGACTCCTCCAGCGCGGCCCGGACCTTCGGGTCCAGCCCCTCCAGCGCGGCGTCGATCCGGTCCTGCGGGACCCGGGTGGTCTCCAGCTTCACGCCGTCGAACCGCTCGGTGATCTCGATCAGCGCCGCGACCCCGCGATGGCGTACGTCCTCGCAGATCGGCCGCACCTTCTCCAGGGCGGCTTCCACGTCGAACTCGGCACGGGGCAGCACGTCGCGCGGGTCCGAGGAGGAGCCGCGCAGGTCGATTCGAGAGATCACAGGCCCAAGTGTAGGGAGTGGCCGAAACAGGCGGCCCGGCATTTCAGTCCGTGATACGAAAGCCGAGACAGCTGAAGATCTTCGGGGGGAGAGCGCGTGGACCAGGCACCGGCCAACTGGACCGTGACCGAGCAGCGGCTCTGGCAGGCCTTCCGGCAGGGCAGCGTGCACGATCTGCGGGTCGGCGACGACACCGTCGACGACGCCGCCGGACCCGCCGTCTGGGGGCCGGAACGCACCGTCCGCTCGGAGGTGATCGCCCGGCTGCTGCTGGCCGGACCGGCCCCCGCGCCCGGGCGGGTCGCCTCGCTCAAGCTCAGCGGCGCACTGATCACCGGGCCGCTGGTGCTCGCCGGGGCCGACATCGGCCACTACATCGAGCTGCACCACTGCCGGTTCGAACGGAAGGTGCTGATCTCCGAGGCACGGGCCGGCACCGTCCGGATGATCAACTGCCTGATACCCCGGCTCGAGGCGTCCCGGCTGGCCACCGAGGGCGACCTGCACCTGGCCCGCTGCCACCTCCCGCAGGGCATCCGGCTCACCGACGCCAAGATCGGCACCGATCTGCTGCTCAACCAGGCCGTCATCGGGTCCGACCGGCACGGCCGCGCGGTCTCCGCCGAGGGCCTCACGGTCAGCCAGGACCTGGAGGCCGACCGGCTCACCTCGCACGGCGAGGTCAGCCTGCGCTCGGCGCGGATCGGCGGCCGGCTCTCGCTGCGCGGCGCCCAGCTGCACGCCGCCGCCGACGACCGCAACTGCCTCAACCTGGCCCACATCACCGTCGGCCACACCCTCTACCTCGGCGGCTCCCTCGACGGCGGCTGGGCCGACTCCCGCACCATCTACGGCGACGGCTACGGCGCCCCGATCCCGCCCGGCACCCCCAGCACCCCGCTGCGGGCCCACGGCGGCGTCCGGCTGGTCGACGGCCGGTTCGAGAACGCCTGCCTGATCACCAACGCCGAGTTCCACCTCTCCCCGCTGCAGGAACTCTCGTTGCGCCGGATCCAGACCCCCGAGCTGCGGATCACCTGCCCCACCCCGCCCGGCGGCAAGGTCTCGCTCTCCCGCGCCCGGGTCGGCAACCTGGTCGACACCCCGCAGAGCTGGCCGCGCAACGGCCTGGTCGGCCTGACCGGCTTCACCTACGAGTCGCTCCGCCCCGACCGGCCGTTCACCGTCCAGGAACGGATCGCCTGGCTGGAGGGCGCGCTCGCCGAGTACCGGCCGGAGCCGTACGAGCAGCTGGCCGCCGCGCTGCGGCGGGACGGCCGGGACGAGGACGCCCGCGAGGTGCAGTACGCCAAGCAGCGCCGCCGCCGGGCCGCCCTGCCGCTGCCGGGACGGCTCTGGGGCCTGCTGCAGGACTTCACCGTCGGCTACGGCTACCGGCCCGGGCGGGCCGCGCTGTGGCTGGTCATGGCCTGGGGCCTGGGCACCGGGTACTTCGCCGAGCACCCGCCGCCGCCGCTGAAGGCCGACGAGGTCCCCGCCTGGAACGCGCCGCTGTACGCGCTCAGCAAGGTGATCCCGGTGGTCGACCTCGGGCAGAGCGGCTGGAACCCCGACCAGCACGGGCAGTGGGTGGCCGCCGCCCTGGTGATCACCGGGTGGGTCCTCGCCACCACCGTCGTGACCGCCGCGACCCGCCTGCTCCAGCGCGGCTGACCGCCGCCCGGCGCAGGAGTGGCGGAAGCAGAGGGTGGCCGGGCGGCGACGGACGGCCACGGACGGCCGACTCGGGCGGCCCGTCGCACAAACGGCGGGGCGGGACCGGCGGCGCGGCAACTACGCTGTGCGCCGTGACTGAACGGCTGCCGCTCTTCCCGCTCAACACGGTCCTCTATCCGGGACTGGTGCTGCCCCTGCACGTCTTCGAGGACCGCTACCGCCGACTCGTCGCCGACCTCCAGGAGCAGCCCGAGGACCGGCCGCGCCGCTTCGGCATCGTCGCGATCCGGGACGGCCGCGAGGTGGCCCCGGTCCGCGAGAGCGACGAACCCGCCGGACCGCTCGACGGCCTGGGCACCGTCACCGGGGACCCGCTGGAGGCGATCCACGACACCGGCTGCGTCGCCGACATCAGTTCGCTGCGCGAGCAGCCCGGCGGCCGGTACGAGCTGCTGGTCACCGGCACCACCCGGTTCCGGCTGACGTCGGTCGACGCGAGCGGTCCGTACCTGACCGCCGAGACCGAACCCCTCGCCGAGCAGCCCGGCGAAGGCGCCGGTGCGCTCGCGGCCGGCGTGGTGCGGGCCTTCCGCGCCTACCAGAAGCGGCTGGCCGGCGCCCGCGAGGCCAGTCTGGCCGGCGAGCAGGACCTGCCGGGCGACCCGCAGGTGCTCTCGTACCTGGTCGCGGCGGCCGCCGTCCTGCCCGCGCAGGTCAAGCAGCTGCTGCTGGCCTGCCCCGACACCGCGGGCCGGCTCTCGCTGGAGCTGGAGCTGCTGCGCCGCGAGACCGCGCTGCTCACCCAGCTGCCCTCGCTGCCCGCGGTCGACCTGACCCGGCAGGCGTTCAGTCCCAACTGAGGGTCCGGCCGAGGGACCGGCCGACGGTCCGGCCGCACCCGCGTCCCTGGAGGGGAGAACAGAACCGATGGCGAAGAAGGCGAAGAAGGGCGGCCAGGGCACACCCGCGACGGTGGCCCTGGACGCCGCCCGGGTGGCGTTCACCGTGCACGCGTACGAGCACGACCCGGCCGCGGAGACCTACGGCGGCGAGGCCGCCGAGGCGCTGGGGGTCCCGGCCGGGCGGGTGTTCAAGACCCTGGTGGCCGAGGTCGACGGGGCACTGACCGTGGGCGTCGTACCGGTCTCCGGCAAGCTCGACCTCAAGGCGCTGGCCGCCGCCGTCGGCGGCAAGCGGGCGGCGATGGCCGACCCCATTGCGGCCGAGCGCAGCAGCGGGTACGTGCTCGGGGGCATCTCGCCGCTCGGGCAGCGCCGGGCGCTGCCGACCGTGCTGGACGCGAGCGCGCTCGACCACCCGACCGTCTTCGTCTCGGCCGGCCGCCGCGGTCTGGAGGTCGAACTGGCACCGGCCGACCTGATCACCCTCACCTCGGCCCGGACCGCCGTGATCGGCCGCTGAACTCGCCGGACCCGGCGGGCTCGACGCTCTCGCGCGCGGCGGTGGGAGCGGTGGCAGCAGCACCGCAGGCAACGGCCACCCGGGCACCGCACCGGCGAGGCACCCCCAGGAGCGTCGCGCACCCGCCGGGCCGTCACAGCCGCACGGTCACTGCCAGGCCCTCACCGCTCCGTCCGTCACTGCTCCGGCGGGCGGGCCTGGTCCTGGTACGGCGGTGCGGGCGGCTGCGGGGCACTGCCGTACGGCAGCGCGGGCGGCGGGCCGGGCGTCGCACCGGGGGCGCCCGGGAGGGTCCACTGCGGACCGGTCGCCCAGTACGGCAGCGGTTCCTGCTCGCGCTTGCCGAACGCGGCCGACAGGGCCAGCAGCAGCACCATCGCCGTCATCGGCCAGACCAGCAGCGCGCCGTGCGCGCCGAGCTCCAGCGGGGCGCTGAAGGTGCCGCCGTCACCGACCTGCCGGGCGTGCGCCTGGAGGTCGGCGGTCGGGCCGAGCGCCGCACCGAGCTTCCAGGCCGCCACCGAACCGGCCAGCCCGCCGACGGCGAGGCCGACCGCGACCGCGATCCCGCCACCGCGACCGCGGGTCAGCAGGAACGCCGCCACCGTGCTCAGCACGCCGGCACCGAGCGCCAGCAGCGCGAAGACGCCGTCCGCGGCGGCCCGCTGCTCGCCCTCGGGGTCCATGTACAGGATCTGGTTCCCGCTGACCTGGAACATCACCCGGGGCGCCAGCCAGTACCAGAGCAGGCCGAGCAGCACGCCCAGCACCGCCCCGGCCACGGCGGTCACGGCGCCGATCCGCAGCTCGGGCAGCAGCACGGGCCGGCTCTCGCCCCGGTGCCCGCCGGGCCCGGCCGGTCCGGTCGGCGCGTCGGGGTGGGGCTGCGGCGGGGCGTACGGGTTCCCGGCGGAGCCCGGCCCGCTTCCTGCACCCGCGGGTGTGTTCGGTACGGTCACCCGTCCATCGTTTCACGACCGGGCGGCCGGGCTCAGGTCAGCCCGTCAGCGAGTGGCCCGTCGGTACGCCCAGGTGGCCAGCGTCAGCGAGACCAGGCCGACCGCGGCGCACACCGACAGGTCCCCGGCGACGGCCGCCCAGTCGGGCCGGCCGCTGAACGTCCGGGCGAACGCCTCCACCCCGTACGTGGACGGCAGCAGGTCGCGCAGCCACTGGACGGCCGCCGGCATCCGGGCGGCCGGCAGCACGCCGAGCAGCAGCGCGGCGGACATCCCGAGCTGGCCGAGCAGGGTGGCGATCTCCTGCTTGGGCGCCAGCAGCCCGCAGGCCGCGCCGAGCCCGGCCAGCGCCGCCCCGGCCAGCGGCACCACGGCCAGCAGCACCCACAGGTTGGCCACCGGCAGCCCGAACAGCCAGGCGCCGAACCCGGCCGTCACCAGCGTCCCGGGCAGCGTGAACGAGGCGAACGCGCCCGCCGCCCCGAGCACCACGGCGGCCGGGGGCACCGGCAGCGTCGCATAGTGGTCGAGGCCGCCGGTGGCACGCAGCCGTCCGAAGTACTGGGCGAGCAGGTTGAGCGCCACGAAGGCCACCACCAGCACGGCGGAGCCGGCCACCACCGAGCGGGCCGCCGGGTTGTCGCCCGGGTCGACCACGCCGCGCATCATCACCAGGATCCCGACGGACTGGAAGGTCGCCACGAACAGCAGCGGGATCCGGGCCACCCGGGCCCGGGCCAGCTGCGCCTGGTAGACGGCGGCCAGTGCGGGCAGCAGCCGCGCGGCCGGTGCCAGCGGGGCCGGGCCGGCCGCGGCCGGGGTGGCGGCGGGTGCGGGGGCGTCGAGCAGGGTCACCCGGTCACACTCCAGGTACGCGCGTCGGTGGGGTCCTCGGTCCGGGCGGCCGCTGCGGTGGCGCTCATCTGGCCAGCCCCCCGCTCCGGCCGCCGAGCCTCAGGTAGGCGTCCTCCAGGCTGGGGGTGGCCAGGGTGAAGTCGTCCAGGGCGGCGAAGGCGGGGCCGGTGGTGACGGCCGCGACCAGTTCCCGGGCGTGTTCGGGGGTGGTGCGCACGGTCCAGCGGCGCCCGGTGCGTTCGGCGCGCTCGGCCAGCCGGGCGACGGCGGGGACGTCCAGCGGGGCGTCGGTGCGCCACACCAGGTCCAGCCGGACGTCACCGTCGACCAAGGCCTTCAGCCCGCCGGGCGTGTCGCAGGCGATCACCCGGCCGGCGTCGACCACGGCGACCCGGTCCAGTACGGTCTCCGCCTCGATCACGTTGTGCGTCACCAGCAGCACCGTGGTGCCGCGCTCGGCGCGGCGGCGGTCGACGGCCGACCAGACCGCGCGCCGGGCCACCGGGTCCATGCCGGTGGTGGGCTCGTCCAGGACCAGCAGCGGCCGCTCCCCCACCAGCGCGGCGGCGAAGCAGGCCAGCCGGCGCTGGCCGCCGGACAGCTTGGCCAGCGGACGGCCGGCGATCGGCTCCAGCCCGAGTTCGGTGAGCACGTCTGCGGAGTCGGCGCGGGCCTGCGCGCGGGTCAGGCCGCGCAGCCGTCCGGTGGTCTCGGCGGCCAGCGCGACGGTCAGCTCGTCCAGCGCCGTGGACTCCTGGCCCAGGTAGGCGAGCAGCCGGGCGGCCCGTTCGGGGTGGCGGACGATGTCGTGGCCGAGGATGTCGATGCTGCCGCCGTCCGGGCGCAGCAGGCCGGTGAGCTGGCGGACCAGGGTGGACTTGCCCGCGCCGTTCGGGCCGAGCAGGCCGAAGATCTCACCGCGGTGGACCGTCAGGTCGACGCCGTCGTTGGCCAGGATCCGGGTGGCGCCGCCGTCGGCCGCGCCCGCCGGGGCGGCGCTCCTGCGCGGCCCGGGGCGACGGCCGCCGGGGTAGCTCTTCACCAGGCCGCGCACCGTGCAGCAGGGCCCCGCCGAGTCCCGGCCGGGCCCGGCCGGATCGGCGTGCGGCGAGGCCTGGGGTGCCTGCCGGTCGGTGTCGCTCACGGTCGAAGACTCTACGCGCTGGCGGTGCGGATCCGGACAACGGGGTCAATCCGTCCGCCGGGCGTGGCCCTCAGTCCCCGGCGCCCCGGCCGTCGTGCGCGGCGGCGCCCGCGGCGGTCTGCCGGGGGCCCTCGCCGACAGCCTCCCTGGCCTGCGGGACGGCCGCCTCCCCCGGCTGCCCGTGCGGCTGCTCCTGCGGGACCCGGGCGGCGAACTCCTTCCAGAACCCGGCCCGGATCGCGTACCGGTCGTGCTCGTCGATCTGGTCGTCCTTGTGCGCGAGCAGGCCGAACCGGGCGGCGTAGCGCAGCAGCTCGCCGTCCAGCCGGTGCGGGATCCGCGGGTAGTCGCGCCAGAGCACGCCGAGCCGGTCGCGGGTGCCCTGCCGGTCGACGGCGCCCAGCCGGTCGGCCGCGCACAGGCGGTCGCACCAGCGGCGGGCGAAGACCTGCCCGACCTCGTGGGCGTCGCCGCCGATGCTGGTGATGTCCTCCTCGCGGTCGGCCCAGCGCTGCTCGGCGCTGGTCAGCTGGGCGAGCGTGGGCAGGCCGTCGGCGGCGGTGGTGGCGACCGCCTCGGCGGCCGGGCGGTCCACCCAGCCACGGTCGGACGACCAGCGCAGCACCGGGCCGCCGAGCGTGGCGGCGGCCGCGGGGGCGGTGGCCCGGACCGCGAGGTCCTTAGGGGTCGGGATCATGCGCAGCGCGGCGGCGGCCGGGCGGGTCCGGGTGGCGGCCGCGGGGGCGGCGGCCGGTTCGGCGCCGACCGCCATGATCTCGGAGATCTCCGCGATCTCGGGCGCGGGGGTAGGGGCGGGGAACGGCGACTGGAAGAGCGGCTGCTCCTTCAGCCGGGCCCAGCGCTCGATCCACTCCCGGTCCAGCACCCGGCGCTCGTCGGCCTCGCCGACCAGGTCCTCGGACTGGTTGAAGTCACCGTCAGCGGCCTGCAACGCCCACAGGTGGACGGCGACCCCGTGCTCCTTGGCCGACATCACGCCGGGCAGCAGGTCGCCGTCGCCGGTGACCAGGACCACGTCGGCGCAGGCGTGGTTGCGGGCCAGTTCGGACAGTTCCGCGTGCATCGCGGCGTCCACGCCCTTCTGCACCCACCGCCCCTCGGCCCGGGTGAGCGCCCCGAGCCGTACGGTGACCCGGGGCAGCACGCGCAGCCTGCGGTGTTCGGGCAGCGGGCGGCGTTCGGGGGCCGCGTCGAACCAGTAGATCCGCAGCAGCGGCAGTCCCGTCTCCGCCTCGGCGCGTTCGCGCAGTGCCGAGATCAGCACGGTGTGGTCCACCGCCACCCGGGAGCGTCCGGGCTCTCCGGCGAGCAGGCTGGCGGCGGCTCCCAACAGGTAGCCGGCATCGACCAGAACGACACAACGGTCCACAGCTCCGCACCTCTTCTCGGGTCGGCCGGGCGGCGTGGGGGGCCGACCCTGGCGGTCCGTGCGGCTATTGGGCCTTCCTTTACCCCGGGTACGCCGGGCGAACCACCCGAATCCACCGGGCGGCGCAGCACCCCTGGTGAGGACGCGGAACCCGGTCGCCCCGGAGCACGGCCCCGATGTGCGATCCCGTCCGGCGCCGGCGGGCAGTGCCTCGGCGATTCGATCCCGCAGGAGTCGTCAACCCTGCGGCACACAGGCCGGCCAGACATGTCATCAGCTCTTGGCCGGACCGTCGGGGGCGGCAGGTCGGCGTCGGCTCGGCCGGCCTGCGAGTGGCGACGGGACGGATACGGCCGCGGTCGCGGCTGCCGCCGCTGCGACGCTGGTGGGGGTGCAGTACGTGCCGTCGCTCTCCCATCGCGAGCCCGTGTACGACCCGACGGGGCGGTGGGTGTCGGGGGTCGAGGTGCTGGAGATCCTGCCCGACGGCCGGCTCGGTGAGGTGAGTGTCGGGGACACCATCTGCCGGGGCGGCCTCACCACCGAGGACGCTCCTCCCACCCACCGGGGCAGTTGGCGGAAGTCGAGCGAGGAGCACGCCGGTATCGGGGGGAGGTCTCGTTCGAGCGGTTCTACGCCGATGGGCACACCTGCGTCGCGTACCTGGATCGCGGCGACGACGGCGAACCCCACCGCCACCCGGCCGACCCACCCGTCGTTCCGGCGGGCGCCCGCCGGCTGAGCCCCAGGACGCCGATCGGCCCGACCCCGGGCGGGGGTCGGGCCGACGGTGTGACGGGAAGACAGCCTGGGTCTGAGGCTCAGCCGTTCAGCTCGGCCGCCACCAGCTCCGCGATCTGGACGGCGTTGAGGGCCGCGCCCTTGCGAAGGTTGTCGTTGGAGAGGAACAGCGACAGGCCGTGCTCGACCGTCTCGTCGGCGCGGATGCGGCCGACGTAGGTGGGGTCCTGGCCGGCAGCCTGGAGCGGGGTGGGGATGTCGGAGAGCTCCACGCCCGGGGCGCCGGCCAGCAGCTCGACCGCGCGGGCCGGGCTGATCGGGCGCTCGAAGCGGGCGTTGACCTGGAGCGAGTGGCCGGTGAAGACCGGGACGCGGACGCAGGTGCCGGCGACCTTGAGCTCCGGGATGCCGAGGATCTTGCGGCTCTCGTGGCGGAGCTTCTGCTCCTCGTCGGTCTCGTTGGAGCCGTCCTCGACGACCGAGCCGGCCAGCGGGATCACGTTGAAGGCGATCGGCCGCTTGTAGACGCCGGGCTCCGGGTACTCGACGGCCGCGCCGTCGTGGGTGAGGGCGGCCGCGCCGTCGACCACCTTGCGGGCCTGGTCGTGCAGTTCGGAGACGCCGGCCAGGCCGCTGCCGCTGACCGCCTGGTAGGTGGCGACGACGAGGGCGGCCAGTCCGGCCTCCTCGTGCAGCGGGCGCAGCACCGGCATGGCGGCCATGGTGGTGCAGTTGGGGTTGGCGATGATGCCCTTGGGCCGCTCGGCGATGGCGTCCGGGTTGACCTCGGCGACCACCAGCGGGACCTCGGGGTCGCGACGCCAGGCGGAGGAGTTGTCGATCACCACGGCGCCGGCCGCGGCGACCTTCGGCGCGAGCGCCTTGGAGGTGGAGCCGCCGGCCGAGAAGATCACGATGTCCAGGCCGCTGTAGTCGGCCGTGGCCGCGTCCTCGATGGTGATCTCGGTGTCGCCCCACGGCAGCGTGCGCCCGGCCGAACGGGCCGAGGCGAACAGCCGCAGCTGCTCCACCGGGAACTCGCGCTCCGCCAGAATGCTGCGGACCACTCCGCCGACCTGGCCGGTCGCCCCTACGATGCCGATCCTCATCCGACTGCTCCTCCGGTTTCGTGCTCGATCAGCTTGCGCTTGATCAGGTTGCGCTTGATCACTGCCGCACCCTGCCCATCATGCCTTGTCACCGCCGCCCGGCGGCGAGTCGTCCTACAGTGTGGGCTGCACGCGCTCAAGAGCGGCCAGCGCGGCGAGCGCCGCCTCGACCGACTCCTTGGCCGCCGGCAGCAGCGGCAGCCGGACGTCCGCGGTCGGGATGCGGCCCTGGGCGTGCAGCACGCCCTTGACCACGGTGGGGTTGGGCTCGGTGAACGCGGCCGCGGACAGCCCCGCCAGCCGGTGCCCGAGCTCGCGCGCCTCGTCCACCCGGCCGGCCCGCCAGGCCGCCGCCAGTGCGACGAACCGGTCGGTCGCCAGGTGCGCGGAGGCGAGGATGCCGCCGGTCGCGCCGAGTGCCATCAGCGGGGAGATCAGCAGGTCGTCCCCGGAGAGGACGGCGAAGCCGGGCGGCAGGTCGGCGAAGAGTCCGACGATGTCGCCGTCGACCGCGCCGGCCGCCAGCTTCATGCCCGCGACCCCCGGCAGCTCGCCGATCCGGCGCAGGGTGGCGGCGCCGAGCGCCTGCCCGGTGCGGTACGGGATGTGGTAGACGACCAGCGGGACGGGGCTGTCCGCGGCGAGCCGGGTGAAGTGGGCGAGCACCCCGGCCTCACCCGGGCGGACGAAGGCGGGGACGGTGACCAGCGCCGCGTCGGCGACGCCGGCCAGCTCGGCGAGCGCCTGCGCATCGCCCGCCCCGGCGGTGAACACCATGCCGCGCGCCCGGCAGACCGCGCCGACGGTGCGGATCACGGCCGCGCGCTCCTCGGCGCTGAGGGCGGCGGGTTCGCCGGTGGTGCCGAGCGCGACCAGACCGGCCGCGCCCGCGTCCAGCGCGTCGACGGCCAGGGCTTCGAGGGCGTCGTACGCGACCGAGCCATCGGCCGCGAACGGGGTGATCAGAGGGACGTGGACGCCGTGGAGTTCCGTGTGGAGAGGTTCCATGCCGACGAGCCTGCCCCGCTCCGATCATGCAGGTCCAGTTCACGTTCCCGATGCTTCTCGTAAGCTGAGCCGATGCTCGATCTCCGCCGCCTGCGGCTGCTGCGCGAACTGGCCCACCGCGGCACCATCGCCGCCGTCGCCGAGGCCCTCTCGTTCAGCCCTTCGGCCGTGTCCCAGCAGCTGTCGGTGCTGGAACGGGAGGCCGGGGTGCCGCTGCTGGAGCGGACCGGCCGACGGGTGGCGCTCACCCCCGCCGGGCTGAAGCTGGTACGGCACACCGAGGCCGTCCTGGAACGGCTGGAACAGGCCACCGCCGAGCTGGCCGGCGCCCGGCAGGGCCTGGCCGGGCCGCTGCGGATCGGTACCTTCCCGTCCGCCGCGCGCTCGATCGTGCCGGGGGCGCTGGCCGTGCTGATGAGCCGCCACCCGGCACTGGAGCCGATGGTCAGCGAGGTGGACCCGGCCCGGGTCGCCGCCCAGCTGCGGGCGGGCGAGCTGGACGTGGCGCTGGTGCACGAGTACGACCTGGTGCCGGCCGAGGCGGAACCCGGGCTGACCGTCACCGGGGCGATCTTCACCGAGCCGATGTACCTGGCGGCGCCCTCCCCCGGCACCGTCGCGGACTTCCGGCACTCGCCGTGGATCGTCTCGCCACCGGGCACGCTCTGCCACACCATGGCGGTCCGGGCCTGCCAGGCGGCCGGGTTCACCCCGCAGATCCGGCACCAGGTGGACGACTTCACCACCGCGCTGGCGCTGGTCGGCGTGGGGCAGGGCGTCGCGCTGGTCCCGCAGCTGGGCACGCTGGCGCCGGAGGTGAGGGCGCCGGGCGGCCCGGTGGCGCTGACCCGGCTGCCGATGTACCGCCGCACCCGGGTGGCGTTCCGGGCCGGCGCGGGCGCCCACCCGGCGGTCGCGGCGTTCACCACCGCGCTGCGCTCGGCGCTGCCGCCCGGACTGGCCGGATACGGTGCCCCTACGTAGCCGGACCCGCGCCCGGCGCGGCTACCTAGCCCCCTACGTAGTGCTTGTCGGGGCGAACCGCCGCCCGGTGTACTCGCCTCGGGGGCGTCCCGCCCAGCGGCGGGTACGCGGTCCGAGGGGACGGCCGGCGGGCCGCGGAGTGTCCACCTGACGGGACATGCCGGGCTCGCCGGCCGCCGCGGGCGGTCGACGGTGACCGCCCCGACACCGGCGCTCTCGCCGGACAGGAGGTCTCTGTGCTCAGCGGCTCCCGGCGCTCCTGCGCCGCCTATCTCAGATGCGTGCCGTACGACGCCTGGGAGATGCCGGTGCACCGGCACACCATGGAGAAGTGGGCCCGGGAGCTCGGGCTGGCCGATCCGGTCTGGTTCATCGACAACGGCGAGTCCTCCACCGGCCCCAAGCCGCGGCTGCTGGAGCTGCTGACCGCCGTGGAGCGCAACACCTTCGACATCGTGCTGGTGCCGGGCCCGTTCGTCTTCCACCTCGACGACGCCCGCGCGGCCAGGGTCTGCCACCGGCTGTCCGTGCTGGGCGCCTCGGTGCTGCAGCTCCCGTACGACCGCACCGGGCGCCCCGGGCCCGGCGGCGTCGCGGCGTTCGCCGCCGCGGTCCCCTCGGTGCCGGGACCGCGCGCCCACTACGGTGGGACGCGTTAGGTCCGCCACCGCACCACCGGACCACCGCACCACCGCACCTTCACCCCAGCCAGGCCGCGCGTCCGGGGAGACCCGAGTGGAGACAGCCAGACGCCCGGGGGCCCGCCTCGCCGTGGCCCCGGGCCCCGAGGGGCCGATGACCGGCCGCGACGAGGAACTCGCCGCGATCCTGGCCGCCCTGCGCACGCTGCCCGCCGTGGTGCGGGTCACCGCCCCCGCCGGGCTCGGCAAGACCCTGCTGCTCGGGCAGGCCGCCGGCGCCCTGCGCGCGGACGGGCTGCGCATCCTGGAGACCCGCTGCCCGCCACTGGCCAGGCCGTTCCCGTTCGGCGCGGTGGCGGAGCTGCTGCGCACGGTCGGTCCCGACCTGCCCGCCGCCCCGGACCCGGTGACCGGCGCCCTGGCCGAACTGCTGCCCGAGGCGGCGCAGTTCCTGCCCCCACCACCCCCGCCGGCCAGCGATCCCGACCTGGCCAGGCACCGGGTGTTCCGGGCTGTCCGGGCGGTGCTCGCGGCGCTCGGCCCGACCGTGCTGGTGGTCGACGGGCTGCAGTGGGCCGACCCCGACAGCCTCGAACTGCTGCGCGCGCTGACCCTGGACCCGGTGCCGGCGGCCGGCCTGCTGCTGGCCGGGCGCCCGTCCGAGGTCCGGGCCGCCGCCGCCCCGCACCGGCCCCCGGGCGTCGGCGGCGCCGAACTGCGGCTGACGCCGCTGGACGAGGAGCAGACCGCCCGGCTGACCGCGCGACGCCTCGGCGCCCCGGCACCGTCCGTCGCCGCCGAGCTGCACCGCTGGACCGGCGGAGCGCCCCACCTGCTGGTCCAGGTCCTCGACCGGCTGGCGCCGGCGCCCGAGCGGCTGGACGCCGCGGCCGTCGACGAGGCGCTGCGCCGGACCGCCGCCGCCCTCGTCCAGCCGGTGGAGACCGGGTCGGCCGCCGTGGACGCCCTGGTCAGGGCCTGCGCGGTGGTCGGCCGGCCGGCCGAACAGGAGCTGCTGGCGACCGTCGCCGGGCTGCCCCCGGAGACCGCCGGGGCCGCCCTGCTGGAGGCGCTGGGCACCGGCCGGCTCACCGAGCCCGCCGACTGCCGGTACGGCCTGCCGTACCCGCTGCTGCAGCAGGCCGTCCACCACGCCGTCCCCGGGCCCGAACGCCGCCGTGCCCACCTCGCCGCCGCCCACGCGCTGCTCGCCGCCGAACCGGTGTCCTCCGCCGAACTCGCCCGGCACCTACGGGCCGCCGGCGACCTGGTCGGCTGGCGCGAGGAGGCCGAGGCCGCGGTCGACCACGCCGTCGCCGCCGGGGACAGCGCCGCCGCCACCGAACTGCTGCACCAGCTGCTGGCCGAACCCTCGCTGCCGCCCGAGCACCGCTCCCGCGCCGCGCTGACCCTGGCCCGGGTCTGCGTCAACACTCTCGACCACCAGCAGGTCCTGGCGGTGTTGCGGCGGATCGTCACCACCGCCGACCTGGCGGTGGTGACCCGCGGCGAGGTCCGCCTCACGCTCGGCCTGCTGCTGCTCAACCAGGAGGGCGACACCGAGGCGGCCTTCCGCGAACTGGAATGCTGCGTCGGCGAGTTGCGCGAACGCCCGGACCTGGCGGCCCGCGCCATGGGCGCCCTGGCCGCCCCCATCCTGGCGATCCACGCCACCCAGCAGGCGCACTGGCTGGACCGCGCCGAACGGGCCGCCCGGCTCAGCGGCGACCCGGTCGCCCGCACCGGCGTCCTGGCCAGCCGGGTCACCTGGCTGGCCTGCGTCGGCGACCCCACCGCCTGGCAACTGCTCGCCGAACTCCCCCGCAACACCCCCGACCAGGCCGAACTGCGCCAGACCGCAAGGGCGTTGTGCAACGCCGCGAGCGGCGCGGTCGGCTGGGGCCTGAACGAGCAGGCCCGCCGCTACCTCGACGAGGGCCTCGACCTGGCCGAGGCCACCGGCATGGACTTCATGCAGGGCGTCGGCCGGGCCATGACCCTGCTACTGGACTGGCACACCGCCCGCCTCGACGGCCTGGAGGCACGCGCCCGCGCCCTGCACGCCGAGATCTCCGAGATGCCCGCGCTGCGCACCGACGTCCTGCTGGTGCTCGCCCATCTGCACGCGCTGCACGGCGAGTTCGACGAGGCCTCGGCCTCCCTGGAACCACTGCTCACCGGCGGCCACGGCCCCGACCCGATGCCGTTCTTCGACGCGCACGCGCTCTCCACCCGGCTCGCCCTCGCCGACGGCAACGCCGCGCAGGCCTGGCGCGCGCTGACCCCCGTCCTCGAGCTGTACCGGACCAAGGCGGTCTGGGCCTGGGGCTGCGAACTGGTCCCCGAGGCCGTGCTGGCGGCGCTGGCGGCCGGCGCCGACGGTGAGGCCCGGCGGCTCGCCGAGGAGTTCGCCCGGCACTGCGCCGAGCACCCGGCCCCCGCCGTCGCCGCCGGCGTCGAACTCGCCCTCGGACACCTCGCGGTGGACCACGACCCGGCCGCCGCCGCCGACCACTACCAGCGCGCGGCCGCCGTCCACGGCCGGATCGGCCGCCGCTACGCCCGCGCCCGGGCCACCGAACTCGCCGCGCTGGCCCGGCTGGCGGCCGGCCAGCGCCCGGCCACCCCGGGCCTGGTGGAGGCCGCCGAGGAGTACGAGCGCCTGGGTGCGGTGGCCGACAGCTCGCGCTGCGCGATGGTGCTGCGCGAGCAGGGCATCGGCGACCCGCGGGCGCACACCCGGCGCGGCTACGGCGAGGAACTGACGCCCCGCGAACTGGAGGTGGCCCGGCTGCTGGCCTCCGGGCGCACCAACCGGGAGATCGCCCAGGTGCTGTTCCTGTCCCCGCGCACGGTCGAGCAGCACGTGGCGAAGGTGCTGCGCAAACTCCGGGTGCCCACCCGCCGCGAGGTGCGCACCGCGCTCGGGCCGCGCCCCTGAGGCCGCACCCGCCCACCCGCGGTGGCAGGATCTCGACGACGGTCGGCGCGGCTGCCACTGGCCCGGGCCGGGCCGACCGGCGACGCTGGCGGGACCATGCAGAACGACACCGGCTTCGAACTCGCCCAGATCAACGTCTCCCGGCTGCTCGCCCCGCTCGACAGCGACCTGCTCTCCGGCTTCACCGCCGCCCTCGACGAGGTCAACGCCGCCGCCGAGGCCGCCGACGGCTTCCGCTGGCGGCTCCAGGACCACACCGGCGACGCCACCGCGATCCGGGTCTTCGACGACGACTGGCTGATCGTCAACATGTCGGTCTGGCGCGACCCGCAGTCACTGTCCGCGTACGTCTACGGGCCGGTGCACCGCGCGGTGCTGGGCCGCCGCCGCCAGTGGTTCGCCGCACCGGTCGAGGCGATGACCGCGCTGTGGTGGGTGCCCGCGGGCCACCGTCCGACGCCCGCCGAGGCCGAGCGGCGGCTGACCGGACTGCGGGCGGCCGGACCGACGCCCGAGGTCTTCACACTCCGTCACACTTTTCCCGCCCCCGCACCGGCCGGGCGCTGACACCGCACCACTAGCCTGTCCCCCATGACCCAGTGGACAGAGCAGCAGGACGACGCCCCCGGCCGGTACGGCCCCGACGCCACCGTGGAGGTGGAGGCCTACCAGGTCGGCAAGGTGCGCACCGAGTACGCGCCGGACCACGACGGCGACCCCGACCCGGGCGAGATCGTCTGGACCTGGGTGCCGTACGAGGAGCGCGACGGGCGCGGCAAGGACCGCCCGGTGCTGGTGGTGGCGCGGGAGGCCGGCGGCTCGCTGCTGGCGGTGATGCTCTCCAGCAAGGGCCACGCGCACGACGCCGACTGGGTGCCGATCGGTGCCGGCCCGTGGGACAAGTCCGGCCGGGACTCCTGGGTGGCGCTGGACCGGGTGATGCGGGTGCACGACGGCGGCATGCGCCGCGAGGCCTGCGCGCTCGACCGGGCCCGGTTCAACCTGGTGGTGGACAACCTCAAGCGCCGCTACCGCTGGAGCTGACCGCCCGGCACGGCCGACGGCCCCGGCGGGGATGATCCCGCCGGGGCCGTCGCCGTCACGGGTCAGCCGGTGGCCGAGGCCGCCAGGCAGCTCGGTCCGAGCAGCTGCTTGAGGTCGCCGAACAGCGCCGGGTCGCTCTTCACCCGGTGCCGGTCCAGGCGCAGCACGGTGGTCTTGCCGCGGCCCTCGAGGCGCAGCCGGACCTCGGTGGTGCCCCGGTGGTGGGTGAGCACCTCGCCGAGCCGGGCGACCAGCGGCGGGGTGATCCGGCCGCTCGGGATGGAGATGACGATCGGCGCGTCGGCGTGCGCGTTGGACAGGTCGGGGACCGACAGCTCCATGCCCATCAGCCGGGGCACGTCCTCCCGCTTGTCGAGCTTGCCGCGGACGAACACCACGGAGTCCTCGACCAGTTGGGAGGAGACCAGCTGGTAGCTGGCGGGGAAGAACATGCAGTCGATCGAGCCCGCGAGGTCCTCGACGGTGGCGATGGCCCAGGCGTTGCCCTGCTTGGTCATCTTGCGCTGGAGGCCCGAGATGATGCCGCCGATGGTGACGATGGCGCCGTCGGGGCGCTCGGCGAGGTCGGCGACCGCGCAGTCGGCCTTGTCGGAGAGCACGTGCTCGATGCCGTGCAGCGGGTGCGAGGAGACGTACAGGCCGAGCATCTCGCGCTCCTGGGTGAGCAGGAAGCCCTTCTCCCACTCCTCCTCGGAGAAGACCACGTCGAGGCCGAAGCTCGGCTCGTCGGAGACCGCGTCGCCACCGAACAGGTCGAACTGGCCCTCGGCCTCCTTGCGCTTGACCCCGACCACGTTGTCGATCATCGGCTCGAACTGCGCGGTCAGGCCCTTGCGGGTGTGCCCGAGCGAGTCGAACGCACCCGCCTTGATCAGGGATTCGACGGTCCGCTTGTTGCAGACCACCGACTCGACCTTGTCCAGGAAGTCGGGGAAGGAGGCGTACTTCCCCTTGGCCTTGCGGGTGCGGATCATCGAGTCGACGACCGGGCCGCCGACGTTGCGGATCGCGGTGAGGCCGAACCGGACCAGCTCGTTGCCGTGCGGGGTGAAGTCGGCGTCCGACTCGTTCACGTCCGGCGGCAGGACCTGGATGCCCATCTTGCGGCACTCGTTGAGGTAGACCGCGGACTTGTCCTTGTCGTCCTTGACCGAGGTGAGCAGGCCGGACATGTACTCGGCCGGGTAGTTGGCCTTGAGGTAGGCGGTCCAGTAGGAGACCAGTCCGTAGCCGGCGGTGTGGGCCTTGTTGAAGGCGTAGCCGGAGAAGGGGACCAGGACGTCCCACACCGCCTGGATGGCGGCGTCGGAGTAGCCGTGCTCGCGGCAGCCCTTCCGGAAGGGGACGAACTCCGCCTCCAGGATCTCCTTCTTCTTCTTGCCCATCGCGCGGCGCAGCAGGTCGGCCTGGCCGAGCGAGTAGCCGGCCAGGATCTGCGCGGCCTTCTGGACCTGCTCCTGGTAGACGATCAGGCCGTAGGTCGGCTTGAGGATCTCCTCCAGGGGCTTCTCCAGCTCCGGGTGGATCGGGGTGATCTCCTGCTGGCCGTTCTTGCGCAGCGCGTAGTTGGTGTGCGAGTTGACGCCCATCGGGCCCGGTCGGTACAGCGCCAGGACGGCGGAGATGTCCTCGAAGTTGTCGGGCTTCATCAGGCGCAGCAGCGAGCGCATCGGGCCGCCGTCGAGCTGGAAGACGCCGAGCGTGTCGCCGCGGGCGAGCAGTTCGTAGGTGGGCTTGTCGTCGAGCGGCAGGTCGAGCAGCTCGATCTTGATGCCCTTGTTCTTCTCGATCGCCTTGACGGCGTCGTCCATGATCGTGAGGTTGCGCAGTCCGAGGAAGTCCATCTTGAGAAGGCCGAGGCCCTCGCAGGTGGGGTAGTCGAACTGGGTGATGGTGACGCCGTCGGTGTGCCGGGTCCAGACCGGGATGTGGTCGGTCAGCGGTTCGGCGGACATGATGACGCCGGCCGCGTGCACACCGGGCTGGCGGATCAGGCCCTCGATGCCGCGGGCGGTGTCGATCACCTTGCGGACGTCGGGGTCGCTCTCGTACAGCCCGCGGATCTCGCCGGCCTCGCCGTAGCGGGGGTGCGAGGAGTCGGTGATGCCGGAGAGCGGGATGCCCTTGCCCATCACGTCCGGCGGCATCGCCTTGGTGATCCGGTCGCCCATCGCGTACGGGTAGCCGAGGACCCGGGAGGAGTCCTTGATGGCGGCCTTCGCCTTGATGGTGCCGTACGTGACGATCATGGCGACCTTGTCGGAGCCCCACTTCTCCGTCACGTAGCGGATCACGTCGCCGCGCCGGCGCTCGTCGAAGTCGATGTCGACGTCGGGCATGGAGATGCGCTCGGGGTTGAGGAATCGCTCGAAGATCAGGCCGTGCGGGATCGGGTCGAGGTCGGTGATGCCCATCGCGTACGCGACCAGCGAGCCGGCCGCGGAGCCTCGGCCGGGGCCGACCGCGATGCCCTGGCTCTTGGCCCACATGATGAAGTCGGCGACCACCAGGAAGTACGCCGGGAACCCCATCTGGATGATGGTGTCCATCTCGTACTCGGCGAGCTTCTTGTGCTCCTCGTCGTAGCCGCCCGGGAAGCGCCAGTCCATCCCCTCCCAGACCTTGGCCTTGAAGAAGTCCGACTCGGACTCGTAGCCCTCGGGGATCGGGAAGCGCGGCATCAGGTTCTTGAACTCGAACATGCCGGCCGTGTCGACCCGCTCGGCGACCAGCAGCTGGCTGTTGCGGCAGCCCTCCTGCCAGGCGTCGGAGGTGTCCAGGCCGTACATCTCGGCGGCGGACTTGATGTAGTAGCCGGTGCCGTCGAAGCGGAAGCGGTCCGGGTCGGAGAGGTTCTTGCCGGTCTGCACGCACAGCAGCAGGTCGTGGGCGCCGGCGTCGGACTCGGTGGTGTAGTGCGAGTCGTTGGTGACCACCGGCGGGATGTTCAGCTTCTTGCTGATCTCGATCAGGCCGTCGCGGACCCGGGTCTCGATGTCGAGGCCGTGGTCCATCAGCTCCAGGAAGTAGTTCTCCCTGCCGAAGATGTCCTGGTACTCGCCGGCCGAGCGGACCGCCTCGTCGAACTGGCCGAGCCGCAGCCGGGTCTGCACCTCGCCGGAGGGGCAGCCGGTGGTGGCCATCAGGCCGGCCGCGTGCTCGGCGATGATCTCCTTGTCCATCCGGGGCCACTTCACCAGCCAGCCCTCCGCGTAGGAGCGGGAGGTCAGCTTGAAGAGGTTGTGCAGGCCCTCCTTGTTGCGGGCCCAGATGGTCTTGTGGGTGTAGGCGCCGGACGCCGAGACGTCGTCCTTCTTCTGGTGCGGCTGGCCCCACAGGATGCGCTTGGTGTTGGACCGGGACTCCGGCGCGACGTACGCCTCGATGCCGATCACCGGGGTGATGCCGGCGGCGGTGGCCTGCTTGTGGAACTCGGCGGCGCCGTACATGTTGCCGTGGTCGGTCATCGCGACGTGGGTCTGGCCCAGCCGTTCGACCTCCTTGAACAGCTGCTTCAGCCGGGCGGCGCCGTCCAGCATCGAGTACTCGGTGTGGACGTGCAGGTGCGCGTACGGCTGGTCGCTCAAGGCGGGGCCTCCGGGGTCTGCGGATGATGTTCTGGCTGGTCACGGCAGGTGCGCGGAAAAACTTCAGGCCCGGCCGCATCGCGGCTCGGGCCAGGTCTCACGCGTTCACCCGACCTACTCTAGCCTCCGGGGCCCACGTTCCCGGAACCATCCGGGCAGCCGTTTCGTCGGTCCGGGGGTAACCCCTTCCGCACCACCTTCAGCACCATCGGAGGCCCTGTCGCCATGCCCGAGCACCTCAACGCCGCCGACCGCGAGCCGGACCGCGCCGAGGCCATCCTCGCCGTCTTCGAGACCGCGTTCGGCGAGCTGCTGGCCCAGGACCCCGCGGCCTTCCGGGTGAAGTTCCGGAAGATGGCGGCCTCCGCCTTCGCCTTCTACCGCGGCACGGCGGGCCTGTTCTACGCGGACCTCACCGGCGGGCCGTTCGCCGGCCACGGCGGGCGCTACCTGGACGAGCGGACCAGCCGGGTGTGGATCCACGGCGACCTGCACGCGGAGAACTTCGGCAGCTACCTGAACGCCGAGGGCCGGCTGGTCTTCAACGTCAACGACTTCGACGAGGCCTACGTCGGCGCCTTCACCTGGGACGTCCAGCGGCTGGCCGCCAGCCTCGCGCTGATCGGGTACGCCAAGGCGCTGTCCGACGCGACCATCACCGAGCTGGTCCGGGCCTTCGCCACCGCCTACCGCGGCCAGATCTCCGCCCTGGTGCACGGCCCCGGCGAGGGCGACGCCTACACCCTGGACACCGCCACCGGGCCGGTCCTGGACACCCTGCGGCGGGCCCGCCTGCAGACCCGGGTCGAGCTGCTGGACCACGAGACCGTGGTCGACGGCTACGACCGGCGCTTCCGCAAGGGCAACGGCGCGATCGAGCTGGACGAGCAGGTCGAGGCCGAGGTGCTGACCGCGTTCGCCGGGTACCTGGAGACCCTGCCGCCGGCCTCCCGCGCCCGGCCGGACGCGCTGCGGGTCAAGGACGTGGTGGGCCGCCGGGGCATCGGGATCGGCAGCGCCGGGCTGCCCTCGTACAACCTGCTGCTGGAGGGGCACACCGACGCCCTGGAGAACGACGTGATCATCTACATGAAGCAGGGCCAGAGCCCGGCGGTCGCCCGGCACGTCACCGACCCGCAGATCCGCGGCTACTTCGAGCACGAGGGCCACCGCACGGTGATCTCCCAGCGCGCCCTGCAGGCGCACAGCGACCCCTGGCTCGGGTACACCACCCTGCACGGCCGGGGCCAGCTGGTCGCCGAGGTCTCGCCGTACGCGTCCGACCTGGACTGGACCGACCTCAACGAGCCGGCCGACCTGCTCGCGGTGGTCGACTACCTGGGCCGGGCGACGGCCACCATGCACGCCGCCGCGGACGAGTCCTCCAGCGGGCACGGCCTGGTGCCGTTCTCCACCGAGCACGCCATCGACGCGGCGATCTCCAAGGACGAGAAGGGCTTCACCGACCTGCTGGTGGAGTTCGCCCACGCCTACGGCGACCGGGCCCGCAGCGACCACCAGATCTTCGTGGACCTGTTCCGCAACGGGCGGATCCCGGGGCTCTGAGGCCCGCGGCCGTCGGGCGGGCGCTGACTCCTTCGGGTGGCTCGGGCGCCGGGGGATACCGCCCCCGGCGCCCGCACGCTACTGTCGGCGCCGACGACTCACAGGGGGGCCGCATGTCCTACGCCACGCCGTACCCGCCCGCAGGCCCGCCGTACGGTGCGCCCCGGCCGCAGCCGCCGGGCGGCCGGGACGGCAGCCTGATCGCGCTGGCGCTGCTGCTGCTGGTCCAGCTGGCCATCGAGGTCGGTGTGCTGGTCTGGGACTTCGGCCAGGCCGGGCCCGACTACCTGGGGACGGCGCTGGGCTTCTCCTTCGACGCCTACGTGCAGGCCCCGGTGGGCTTCTTCGGCTACGACACGGCGCTGTGCGTGGCCCTGGTGGTGCTGGCCGTCGGCGCCTTCAGCGGCGGCCGCTGGACCAGGCCGGCCGCCGTCTCCCTGCTCGGCGTCAACGCCTACGCGGCCGGCGCGCAGCTGATCAACCAGGGCGGCGACGGCTTCGCCGAGCCGGTCAGCCACCTGGTGCTCAACCTCACGGTGGTGGCCTCCCTCCTGCTCGCCCTCGCGGTGGCGGTGCTGGTGGGCGTAACCCAGCGGCGCTCTCCCGAACGGCCGGCGGTGCAGCACGCGCCGTACCCCGGTGCCCAGCCGTACCAGGTGCCCCAGCCGTACCAGCACCCGCAGGCGCCGCAGCCACCTCAGGTGCCGCAGGGGTACCTCCCGTACCCCGGGCAGCCGCCCGTGCCCGCCGACGCCCCGCCCGCCGCTCCCGCCGCTCCCGCCGCTCCCCCGGCGCCGCCCACCGCACCGCCGGGCGTCCAGTAGCGGTCAGCGGCCGCGCAGCTCGCGGCGGATCACCAGCCGCAGGCCGGAGTAGGTCGCGTCCACGGCGCACACCTTGTTGTCGACCAGCCCGGTCGGCAGCGCCACCTCGCGCAGCACGTCCTCGGTCAGGTCGGTCGCCACCCGGGAGGCCTTCTTCGGCCAGGCCACCCAGAGGCCGGCGGCGGGCCGCATGGCGGCCCGGAACTCCGCCAGCCGGCCGGTCAGCCCGGCCCGGTCGGCGGGAAACCAGAGCGCCACGTCGAACGGCGCGGCGGGGTCCGGCGCGGGCCGGGTCCGCACCCCCGGCGGCAGCCCGGGGATCAGGAAGCCGTCCGGTGCGCCCACGAGCACCAGCGCCGCGTCCGGCCCGATGCCGAGCTTGCGGGCCAGCGGCGTCCCCGAGTACCCGGCCACCGGGTGTCAGCCGTCCAGTTCGGCGAGGAAGGCCTCGGCCACCTGCCAGGTCCGCTCCGCGGCCTCGGCGTCGTAGTCGGCCAGCTCCGGGTCGGTGTACAGGTGCCCGGCGCCCCGGTAGCGGTGGACCTCCACGTCGGCGCCGGCCCGGGTCATCAGCAGGTACCAGGTGTTCAGCCAGTCCTCGGTCTCGAACGGGTCGGGCTCCGCGACGTGCAGCTGCACCGGGATCTCCGTCGCCGCGTCCTCCCGCAGGTCCGAGGTGCCGTGCAGGAGCAGCAGCGCGCGGGCCCGCTCGTCGGCGAGGGCCAGGTTCTGCGCAAGCGACCCGCCGAGCGAGAACCCGGCGTACACCAGGCCCGGCTCCCCTTCCTTGATCAGCGGGGCGGCGGCGGTCACCGCCCGGCGCAGCAGCTCGTCACTGCCGAGCTCCTCCTTGTGGGCCATGCCCGCCTCGACGTCCTCGAAGGTCCTGCCGTCGAACAGGTCGGGGGTGTGCACCTCGTGCCCGGCCGCGCGCAGCCGCTCGGCGGCGGCGTGCACGGCGGGGCGCAGTCCGTGGACGGAGTGCAGCAGGAGGATGGTGGCCACGGGTCTGCTCCTTGGCGGCGGGCGGGGCGGGGTTTCCGCCCTCCATGATCCCCCATCGGCCGGCCCGGGGCGGTCCGCAGGTCCGCAGGTCCGCAGGTCCGCAGGTCCGCAGGTCCGCAGGTCCGCAGGTCCGCAGGTCCGCCCTCCCGCCCCGGCGCCTTGTGCGCGGTGACCACCACGCAGAC
>NZ_JBEZIR010000094.1:0-34618 GCF_040651175.1 Kitasatospora sp. NPDC048540 | reverse complement strand
CGCGGCCGCCGCCGCCCGGCGGGACCGGGCGCGCTCCGGGCGGCGCCGCCGCGATGGTGCGACGGCGAACCGATCCGGCGGACGTGCGGGCGGGCCCCGCCGTGACCGTCGGAACACCTGGCTATGCTGATCGGACTTGTCATTGCTCGACCAGTCCTTGGGGGAGTTTTGGGGTCGTTCTTCTCGGTTCAAGTGGGAGATCTCGACAAATTGCTGGCGGATCTTCACAGAAGTCAGGACGAGCTCCGCACCGCGCTGAACGCGATGCGCGACACCGGCCCGAAGACCACCGGAAGCACAGCGCTCGACCACGCCTGCGACGAGTTCCACGACAGCTGGGACGACGCCATCAAGAAGATCGCGGACTCCACCCAGCAGGTCGAGGAGGGCCTGACCATCACCAGGAAGGCCTACGTCGAGACCGACCAGGTCATCCGCGACGCCTTCGCCGGCGGCGGTGCCGGATGAGCGACGCCGCCGACTTCCCCGCGCTCGGCTTCGACCCCGCCCCCGGCAACCCCGGCAGCGTCGACACCCTGGTGAGCAGGCTGAACACGGCGGCCGGCGCGCTGGAGAGCGCGCACCGCACGCTCTCCTCGCTGACCCGGGTCGGCGGCTCCTGGCAGGGCGACGCCGCACAGGCCTTCGCCGCCAAGGTCACCGAGCTGCCCGGCCTGCTGCAGGACAGCGACGACGCCGTCCGCACCGCCGCGAGCCAACTCGACTCCTGGCGCGGCCAACTGGTCTCCTTCCAGGACACCGCCCGCCGCTACGAGGCCGACGCCCAGGCCGCCAAGCAGCGGTGCGAGCAGTGCGAGGCCGCCAAGGACCGGGCCGACACCCGCTACAACTCGGCCGCCGACGCCCCCGCCTTCCGGTTGGGCGGACAGTTCTTCGCGGACGACGCCCAACTGAAGGAAGCCCAGGCGCGGATCGACGCGGCCCAGCGCGAGCTGAACGCGGCCGGCGACGAACTCGACGACGCCAGACGCGCCCTGGACGACGCCAAGGACGCCTTCGAGGCCATCGTCAAACAGGCGAAGGAACTCAAGGAGGACCACCAGGACGCCGCCGCCAAGGTGGCCAAGGCCCTGCGCAAGGCCAACCAGAACGCCCCCAGCACCAGCATGTGGGACAAGTTCAAGGACTCCCTGCAGCGGGCCGGCCACGCCATCAAGGAGTGGGCCACCAAGCACGCCGATCTGCTGAAGAAGATCGGCGACTGGATGTCGATCGCCTCGACGGTGCTGGGCGTGGCGGCGCTGTGCACGCTGTGGTTCCCGCCGCTGTCCGGCGCCCTCGCGCTGGCCGGGGGAGTGCTGTCGGCCGGCGCCCTGGCCACGCACGGAATGGCGAAGCTCGGCGGCGCCGACGTCAGCGCGATGGACCTGATCGGCGACGGCCTCGGTGTGGTCCCGTTCGGGAAGTTCGCCGGCACCGCGATCAAGGGCAGCACCAAGGTGGTGACCAAGGTGGGCGCCGAGGTGGTCGAGAACGGCCAGAAGATCACCCGGGCCGTGCAGGTCATCGACGGTGCGGACGCGGCCGCGCGGATCACCGGGCGGCTCGGCGACGCCGTGCACACCCTGCCCCGGGTCACTCGGATCGGCGGCGAGGTCGTCCAGGACGGCGTCGACATCATCGCCAAGAAGGGCAACAAGATCGCCCTCGCCTGGGAGAAGCACGTCGCCGACAACATGGGCGCCTCGTTCAAGGAGAAGCGGCTGAGCGACCTGGTCACCCGGGTTCCCGGGCTGGACCGACTGCCCGGCCTGTCCGCGGCCATCCGGGCCGACGGCACGCTCGACCCGCTGTCCTGGTGGTCCCGCGGTCCACAGGTGGTCGCGGGCGGCTGGGGCGTCGTGGACGGCGTCCACAACATGTTCTCCGGCGATTAGGACGGTGGCGTCATGGCAGACCAGTTCATCCAGCACGGCCCGGTGCGGGGCCGGTTCGGCGCAGCCTTCCCCGCTGCCTTCGTCCAGGGCGAGCCCAGGCCGAGGACGCGGCTGGTGCTGTGGTTCTTCGCCCAGTGGGTCGTGCTGCCGATCGATCTCCTCTGGCGGCCCGCCCTGGTCCTGGTGCTGGTCGTCCTCGACTACCAGGGCAACAGCGGCCCGCAGCCCCGCTTCGGCACCGGCTGGGCCCGCCGTCTCGGACCGGCCCGGCTCGGCCGGGAGTGGCGGCGCGACCCGGCGGTCTGGGAGGCCCATCTGCGGACCCGGCTGGCGGTGGTGGCAGCCGCCCAGCAGCGTGCTGCCGCGGACCCGGCCGCGACCGTCAGGTGGGAGGGCCGACTCCGTCGGATCGACTCACTGCCCTACTGGTACCTGGGCCGCGACGACTTCGGCACTCTCCCCCTGGACCGGATCCTTGCGGTCTGCGCGGCCGAGGGCATGCCCGGCTGGGGACCGGCCGGACCCACCGTCCAGCTGCGCAACGCCTTCCACCGGCAGCCCTGACCGTCGGCCCGGCGCCCGGTGCGGTCCGTACGGCCGGCACCGGGCGCCCCGTCAGCGCGCCGAGAGCACCTCGAGACAGAGAGTCAGCCATGCCCAACGAGCAGCCCGCGGCGGTCGGCCGGAGCGCCGCCGACCGGGGATTCACCTTCCGAGTCCCGGTGCACTTCCACGACCTGGGGATGCACCTGACCGACCAGGAGCGCTGGGAGCACCTGGACGAACTCGCGTGCGAGATCTGGTCCGGCGGGACCACCGACCAGCGGCAGGGCGTACGGACGCTGTACGCGGACATCGCCGACGCCGCCGCCGAGGACGGCGCGCTCTACGCCGGGGTGGCGCTGTTCGCCACGGAGGACGACCGGATCAGCACCGCCTCGCTGATCGTCCGGGCGGACCCGATCGACGACGGCGATCCGGAGATGATCGTCGCCACGCTGCAGGAGACGCTCTCGCTCAACCCGAGCAGCGACGTGCGCCGGGTGGAAGCCGAGGCGGGCTCCGCCGTCCTCGCCTTCACCGGGGTGGAGTGGCAGCCGCAGGCACCCGAGGACGCGGCCGGTGACCCACCGCCGCTGACCATGGCCCGGGTCGAGGCGTACCTTCCGCTGCCCGACCTCGGCACCCTGGTGGTCCTCGCCCTGACCACCTCGTCGCTGCCTGAACTGCCCGACTACGTGGCACTGCTCGCGCAGACCACGGAGTCGGTCCGGCGCCTCGACGAAACCGGCCCGGCCGGTCTCCCGGCCCAGTCGAACACCGAGGCCGCCGAGCGTGTCGAAGCGGCCTTCGGCTGACCGCACCCGCCCCGACATGAGGACGGGGGCGCCGTTGCGGCGCCCCCGTCCTCATGTCCGGCCGTCACACCCGACTACACCCGGCCGCCGACCGCGGCGATCTGGCCCGTCACCGGGGAACCCGAGCCGTCGCGGCGCGGGTCCCGCTCGGGCAGTTGCACCGGCGCGCCGTTGGCGGCCGACGCCAGGGCCGGCTCCGCGCCCGCCCAGGCGAACGCCAGGGCGTCCTCGCCGCGCAGGAAGCGCTGGCAGCGCACGCCGCCGGTGGCCCGGCCCTTGCGCGGGTACAGCTCGAACGGCGTGACCTTCCAGCTGGTCTGCTCACCGCCGCTCAGGGTGCCGGACGCGGTCGCCACCGAGACCACCACCGCGTCCGCCGCCGGGTCCACCGCCGTGAACGACAGCACCCGGGCGCCGTCCGACAGCTTGATGCCCGCCATCCCGCCGGCCGGCCGGCCCTGCGGCCTGACCTGGCCCGCCGGGTAGCGCAGCAGCTGGGCGTCGGAGGCGATGAAGACCAGGTCCTCCTCGCCGGTGCGCAGCTCCACCGCGCCGACCACCGAGTCGCCGTCCTTGAGGGCGATCACCTCGAACTCGTCCTTGTTCGCCGGCCACTCCGGCACCACGCGCTTGACAACACCCTGCGCCGTACCCAGCGCCAGACCGGGCGAGGACTCGTCCAGCGTGGTCAGTGCCAGCGCCCGCTCGTCCGCCTCCAGCCGCAGGAACTCGCTCACCGCGGCCCCGCCGGCGAGCGCCGAGGTACCCGGCGGCAGCGCCGGCAGGTCGATCACGGGCAGCCGCAGCACCCGGCCCGCGGTGGTCACCACCCCGATGTCGGCCCGGGCCGTGGCCGGCACCGCGGAGGCCACCGCGTCCTGCTTGGCCCGCGCACCGCCCGCATCGGACGGCTCCCCGTCCGAGGTCCGGGCCAGCAGGCCGGTCGAGGACAGCAGCACCCGGCACGGGTCGTCGGCCACCTCCAGCGGCACCGACAGCGCCGCGCTCGGCACCGCGCCCGCCTCCAGCAGCACGGTGCGCCGCTCGGTGCCGAACTGCTTCGACACCGCGGCCAGCTCGCCGGAGACCACGTTGCGCAGCTTGGTGTCCGACTCCAGGATCTCGGTGAGCTCCTGGATCTCCTTGGTGAGCTTGGCCTGCTCGGTCTCCAGCTCCACCCGGTCGAACTTGGTCAGCCGGCGCAGCGGGGTGTCCAGGATGTACGCGGTCTGCGTCTCCGACAGCCCGAACCGCGCCATCAGGCGGTCCTTCGCCTGCGCGGCGTCGTCGCTGGAGCGGATGATCGCGATGACCTCGTCGATGTCGACCAGCGCGACCAGCAGGCCCTCGACCAGGTGCAGCCGGTCCTGCCGCTTGCCCCGCCGGAACTCGCTGCGCCGGCGCACCACCTCGAAGCGGTGGTCGACGTAGACCTCCAGCAGCTCCTTCAGGCCCAGCGTCAGCGGCTGGCCGTCGACCAGCGCCACGTTGTTGATGCCGAAGGTCTCTTCCATCGGCGTCAGCTTGTACAGCTGCTCCAGCAGCGCCTCGGGCACGAAGCCGTTCTTGACCTCGATCACCAGCCGCAGGCCGTGCTGGCGGTCGGTCAGGTCCTTGACGTCCGCGATGCCCTGCAGCTTCTTCGCGCCGACCAGGTCCTTGATCTTCGCGATCACCTTCTCCGGCCCGACGCTGTACGGCAGTTCGGTGACCACGATGCCCTTGCGGCGGGCCGTCACCGCCTCCACCGACACGGTCGCCCGGATCTTGAAGGTGCCGCGGCCCGACTCGTACGCGTCGCGGATGCCGGAGAGCCCGACGATCCGGCCGCCGGTCGGCAGGTCGGGACCCGGGATGAAACGCATCAGCGTCTCCAGGTCCGCGCCCGGGTGCTTGATCAGGTGCCGGGCGGCGGCCACCACCTCCGCCAGGTTGTGCGGGGGCATGTTGGTCGCCATCCCGACCGCGATCCCGGACGCGCCGTTGACCAGCAGGTTCGGGAAGGCCGCCGGGAGCACCGAGGGCTCCTGCTCGCTGCCGTCGTAGTTGGGCGCGAAGTCGACGGTGGCCTCGTGGATCGACTCCACCATCGCCATCGACGCCGCGGTCAGCCGCGACTCGGTGTACCGCATCGCGGCCGGCGGGTCGTCGTTGCCCAGCGAACCGAAGTTGCCGTGGCCGTCGATCAGCGGCAGCCGCATCGAGAACGGCTGCGCCATCCGCACCACGGAGTCGTAGATCGAGGCGTCACCGTGCGGGTGCAGGCGGCCCATCACCTCGCCGACCAGGCGGGCGCACTTGACGTGGCCGCGCTCGGGGCGCAGGCCCATCTCGTTGGCCTGGTACAGGATGCGCCGGTGCACCGGCTTGAGACCGTCCCGCGCGTCCGGCAGGGCGCGCGAGTAGATCACCGAGTAGGCGTACTCGAGGAACGAGCCCTGCATCTCGTCCACGACGTCGACATCGAGGATCCGCTCCTCGAAGTCACCGGGCGGCGGGGTGGGCGAACTGCGGCGGGCCATCGCGGCGGGGCTCCCTTGCGTCTGTCGGGCGTCTGTCGGCGGCGTCAGATCCTGTCGGACCGAGTCTGTGACAACTGAGTCGAACCGTACCCGGGCACGGCGCCCCCCATTGTGGACCCTCCGGCTGACAGCCCGAGCCGCAGGCCACCCCCCTCCCCGCCGCGGGTCCGGGGACCGCCGCGCCCGGACCGCCCGCGCCCGCCGGCTTCCGCCCGTGGCGAACGCGCGCCGCGCGCGGACACATCACGCCCGGCTGCGCGTTACACCACAATGGGGGAACGCGATCCGCCCCCCGACCAGACCGAAGACGGGAAGCCTCCCGCCTCCACGGACGACTCCCGCTTCCCGAAAGGACCGGAACCGCATGGCCAACCCGGCTCCCGCCTCCGCCCGAGGCCTCGCCATCACCGAACACCGCCTGGCCAACGGCCTGCGGGTGGTGCTCTCCGAGGACCACCTCACCCCGGTCACCGCCGTCTGCCTCTGGTACGACGTCGGCTCCCGCCACGAGGTCAAGGGCCGGACCGGTCTGGCCCACCTGTTCGAGCACCTGATGTTCCAGGGCTCCGCCAACGTCTCCAACAACGGCCACTTCGAACTGGTCCAGGGCGCCGGCGGCTCGCTCAACGGCACCACCAGCTTCGAACGCACCAACTACTTCGAGACCATGCCGGCCCACCAGCTGGAGCTCGCGCTCTGGCTGGAGGCCGACCGGATGGGCTCGCTGCTCGCCGCGCTCGACGACACCTCGATGGAGAACCAGCGCGACGTCGTCAAGAACGAACGCCGCCAGCGCTACGACAACGTGCCCTACGGCACCGCATTCGAGAAGCTCACCGCGCTCTCCTTCCCGGACGGCCACCCGTACCACCACACCCCGATCGGTTCGATGGCCGACCTGGACGCGGCCACCCTGGAGGACGCCCGCGCGTTCTTCCGCACCTACTACGCGCCCAACAACGCGGTGCTGTCCATCGTCGGCGACCTCGACCCCGAGCAGACCATCGCCTGGGTGGAGAAGTACTTCGGCACCATCCCCGCCCACGACGGCAAGCAGCCGCCGCGCGACGGCACCCTCCCCGACACCATCGGCCGCGAGATCGCCGAGACCGTCCACGAGGACGTCCCCTCCCGCGCGCTGATGGCCGCCTACCGGCTCCCGCACGACGGCACCCGCGAGGCCGACGCCGCCGACCTGGCGCTCACCATCCTCGGCTCCGGCGAGTCCAGCCGCCTCTACAACCGCCTGGTCCGGCACGACCGCACCGCCGTGGCCGCCAGCTTCGGCCTGCTGCGGCTGGCCGGCGCGCCCTCGCTCGGCTGGCTGGACGTGAAGACCTCCGGCGACGCCACCATCGAGCAGATCCGCTCCGCCGCCGACGAGGAGCTCGCCCGGTTCGCCGCCGAGGGCCCGACCGCCGCCGAACTCGAGCGCGCCCAGGCCCAGATCGAACGCGAGTGGCTCGACCGCCTCACCACCGTGGCCGGCCGCGCCGACGAACTCTGCCGGTTCGCCGTCCTGTTCGGCGACCCCGAGCTGGTCAACACCGCCCTCACCAAGGTCCTCGACGTCACCGCCGAGGAGGTCCGGGCCGTCGCCGCCGCCCGCCTCCACCCCGAGAACCGCGCCGTCCTGGTGTACGAGCCCACCACCGCGGACGACACCGCCGACCACGACCCGACCGGCGACCACACCACCGAGGAGACGGCGGTATGAGCACCGACCCCACCCCCGCTATGACCTTCCACCCGCAGCCGCAGCCCGGCACCCCCACCCCGTGGGCCTTCCCGGCCCCGGAGCGGGGCGCGCTGGCCAACGGCGTCACGGTGCTGCACTGCCACCGCCCCGGCCAGCAGCTGGTCGCCGTCGACCTGATCCTCGACGCCCCGCTCGCCGCCGAGCCGGCCGGCCAGGAGGGCGTCGCCAACATCCTCGCCCGCGCCCTCAGCGAGGGCACCGACACCCTCAGCGCCGAGGAGTACGCCGGCGAGCTGGAGCGGGCCGGCGCCACCCTGGACGCCCACGCCGACCACACCGGCCTGCGGGTCTCCCTGGAGGTCCCCGCCTCCCGGCTGGAGCGCGGCCTCACCCTGCTCGGCGACGCGCTGCGCGCCCCCGCGCTGCCCGCCGACGAGATCGAGCGCCTGGTCGCCAACCGCCTCGACGAGATCGTCCACGAGCAGGCCAACCCGGCCCGCCGCTCGGCCAAGGCGCTCTACGCGACGCTGTTCGACGCCGCCGACCGCCTCTCCCGCCCCCGGGCCGGCACCGCCGACACCGTGCGGGCCATCGACCGGGCGGCCGTCAAGGCCTTCTACGACGCCCACCTGCGGCCGTCCACCGCCACCGCCGTGGTCGTCGGCGACCTCACCGGCGTCGACCTGCTGCCGCTGCTGGAGGAGACCCTCGGCCGCTGGAGCGCCGCCCCGGCCACCGCCACCGCGCACGCCCCGGTCACCGCCGACGACGCCGGCCGGGTCGTCATCGTCGACCGGCCCGGCTCGGTCCAGACCCAGCTGCTGATCGGCCGGATCGGACCGGACCGCCACGACCCCACCTGGGCCGCGCAGATCCTCGGCACCTACTGCCTCGGCGGCACCCTCACCTCCCGGCTGGACCGCGTCCTGCGGGAGGAGAAGGGCTACACCTACGGCGTGCGGGCCTTCGCCCAGCCGCTGCGCTCGCCCGCCGACGGCTCCGGCCGCGCGATGCTGGCGATCAGCGGATCCGTCGACACCGCCTCCACCGCGCCGGCCCTCGCCGACACCTGGACCATCCTGCGCAAGCTCGCCGCCGAGGGCCTCACCGACGCCGAGCGCGAGGATGCGGTGCAGTTCCTGGTCGGCGTCGCCCCGCTCAAGTTCGAGACGGCCGGCTCGGTCGCCGCCACCCTGGCCGACCAGGTCGAGCAGAACCTGCCCGACGGCTACCAGGCCCAGGTCTACCGGGAGCTGGCCGAACTCGGCACCGCGGCCGCCACCGAAGCCGTGGTCGCCGCGTTCCCGCCGGACCGCCTGGTCACCGTCCTGGTCGGCGACGCCTCGGTGATCGCCGACCCGGTCAAGGAACTCGGCATCGGCGACGTCACCGTGATCGCCAACTGACCTGCGGTCAGAGGCCGACGGGCCCGGCGGAGCAGCCGCTCCGCCGGGCCCTCGCACGTCCGGCGCCCGGTGGACCGCGCGGCGGTGGCGAATTTGCCTTGCGACGGCGACCCGCGCTGTGGGTAGATGACTCCCGCAGGCGCTGCGACGACATCACGGAAGGAGGCGGTCACCATGCGGGTCGAGCCCATCTGTCCACGCTCCCCACGACGACCGTCCCTCCGACGTCCGTCCGCCCGGCCGCTGTCGGTCTGAGCGCGGCACCACCCGAACTTCCCCGAGCCACGCCGGGACATCTCGCGCGGCGATTCTTCTACGCTTGAAACAGCCGACCCTGGGAGGTCGTACCACCATGTCGTACACCGAGGTACCCGGCGTCCGCGTCCCGATCCGGATGTGGACCGACCCGGCCACCGTCGAGAGCCAGGCCATGGACCAGCTGCGCAACATCAGCACGCTGCCCTGGCTGCACGGCCTCGCCGTGATGCCCGACGTCCACCTGGGCAAGGGCGCGACGGTCGGCTCCGTGATCGCGATGAAGGGCGCGGTCTGCCCGGCCGCGGTCGGCGTCGACATCGGCTGCGGGATGACCGCCGTCAAGACCTCGCTCACCGCGAAGGACCTGCCGGACGACCTGTCCCGGCTGCGCTCCAAGATCGAGGCGGCCATCCCGGTCGGCCGCGGCCTGCACTCCGACCCGGTCGACCCGGGCAAGCTGCACGGTTTCGCGACCGGCGGCTGGGACGACTTCTGGAGCCGGTTCGACGCGATCGCTCCCGAGGTGAGGTGGAAGCGCGAGCGGGCGGCCCAGCAGATGGGGAGCCTCGGGTCCGGGAACCACTTCGTCGAGGTGTGTGTCGATACGACCGACGCGGTCTGGCTGATGCTGCACTCCGGTTCCCGCAACATCGGCAAGGAGCTGGCGGAGCACCACATGACCGTGGCCCGTTCGCTGCCGCACAACCAGGGTCTGATCGACCGTGACCTCGCCGTCTTCATCGCGGACACCCCGCAGATGGCGGCCTACCGGCAGGACCTGTTCTGGGCGCAGGAGTACGCCAAGAACAACCGGGCCATGATGATGGCGCTGTTCCAGGACGTCGTCCGGCGCGAGTTCCCGAAGGCGAAGGTGGCCTTCGACGAGGTGATCAGCTGCCACCACAACTACGTGGCGGAGGAGCGGTACGACGGGGTGGACCTGCTGGTCACCCGTAAGGGCGCGATCCGGGCCGGCTCGGGCGACTACGGGATCATCCCGGGCTCGATGGGCACCGGCTCGTACATCGTCCGCGGTCTCGGCAACGCGGCCTCGTTCAACTCTGCCTCGCACGGCGCCGGCCGCAAGATGAGCCGGACGGCGGCGAAGAAGCGCTTCACCGCGCGCGATCTGGCCGAGCAGACCAAGGGCGTGGAGTGCCGCAAGGACTCCGGCGTGGTCGACGAGATCCCGGGTGCGTACAAGCCGATCGAGCGGGTCATCGCCCAGCAGAAGGACCTGGTCGAGGTGGTCGCCCAGCTGAAGCAGGTCGTCTGCGTGAAGGGCTGAGAGCCGCGGTCCAGGGGGGCCCGGGTGCGGTTCGCCGCGCCCGGGCCCCCGTCGTGCGCCCCGGCACCGGCCCCTGCAGCCCGACCGGCCACAATGGCCCCCGTGGACTACCAGGGACTGCTGCACGACGTGATGGACCAGGCGCTGCGGGCCGAGGCCCGGGGCCGGGTCGCGGACTACATTCCGGCGCTGGCCGAGGTCGATCCGGGCCGGTTCGGGATGGCGATCGCGACGGTGGACGGTGAGGTGTTCGGGGCGGGGGACTGGGAGCAGCCTTTCTCCGTCCAGTCGGTGTCGAAGCTGTTCACCCTGGCGCTGGCGATGGCCGAGGGCGGCGAGGGGCTGTGGCGCGGGGTGGGGCGGGAGCCGTCCGGGAACCCGTTCAACTCGCTGGTGCAGCTGGAGACGGAGCACGGGATCCCGCGCAACCCGTTCATCAACGCGGGCGCGCTGGTGGTGACGGACCGGCTGCTGGAGCTGACCGGTGACGCGGCGGGCGCGGTCCGCGAGTTCCTGCGGGCGGAGTCCGGCAACCCGCTGGTGGACACGGACGACGCGGTGGCCTCCTCGGAGGCCCGGCACGGGCACCGCAACGCGGCGCTGGCGCACTTCATCGCCGACTACGGGAACCTGCGCAACCCGGTCGAGAGCGTGCTGGTCCACTACTACGCGCACTGTGCGATCACGGCGAGCTGCCGGGACCTGGCGATGGCGGGGCTGTTCCTGGCCCGGCACGGGATAAGGATGGACGGTTCGCGGCTGCTGACGCGCAGTGAGGCGAAGCGGATCAACGCGGTGCTGCTGACCTGCGGGACGTACGACGCCGCGGGCGAGTTCGCGTTCCGGGTGGGCCTGCCGGGCAAGAGCGGGGTGGGCGGGGGAGTGCTGGCGGTGCTGCCGGGCCGCGGTTCGGTCTGCGTGTGGAGCCCGGGGCTGGACGCGGCCGGGAACTCGGTGCTGGGGGTGGCGGCGCTGGACGCGCTGACGACCGCGACCGGCTGGTCGGTGTTCTAGGCAGTTCCAGGCAGCCGCTCCCACCGTCACGGTAGCGAAGGGGTGCCCCGCGCAGTGCGGGGCACCCCTTCGGCGTGGTGCGGGAGCGGCCGGTCAGGCGGCGGGCAGCTCGTCGAGGCCCTCCTGGACCAGCTTGGCGACCCGGTCCAGCGCCGCGTCGGCGCCGTCCGCGTCGGAGGCGAGCACCACGGTGTCGCCGCCCTGGGCGCCGAGGCCGAGCAGGCCGAGCATCGAGCCGGCGTTGACGGGGTTGCCGCCTTCCTTGGCGATGGTCATCGGCAGGCCGGTGGAGGTCACGGCGCGGACGAAGACGGAGGCGGGACGGGCGTGCAGGCCCTCGGGCCAACCGATGGTGACGCGGCGCTCGGCCATGAGACGTGCCTTTCAGGTGGTGCTGGTACGCGCTGGTGCGTGCTGATACAGCAAGGTTGTCTAGACCAGTGTTGCATGCCCGGACCCCGGCGGCGCGACCCGCCACGCACCCCGTCCCCGCGGCCGTCCGTGCGGCCGGCCCGCCCCGCCCGCACGGCCGGCGCCATCCGGCCCGCCGCCGGATAACCTGACCACCGTGGACGACTCCGCGGCCCGCCCCCCGCACCGGGGCGACGAGCACGGCTATCCCCGGCACTGGGAGGCCGACGTACTGCTGCGCGACGGCGGGACGGCCAGGATCCGGCCGATCACCGAGGCCGACGCCGAGCGGTTGGTGGAGTTCTACGAACAGGTCTCCGACCAGTCCAAGTACTTCCGCTTCTTCGCGCCCTACCCGCGGCTGTCCGACAAGGACGTCCGCCGCTTCACGCACCACGACTACGTCAACCGGGTCGGCCTCGCCGTGGTGGTCCGCGACCGCTTCATCGCCACCGTCCGCTACGACCGGATCGACGCCGACGGCCGGCCCTCCACCACCGGCACCGACGCCGAGGTGGCCTTCCTGGTGCAGGACGCCCACCAGGGCCGCGGCGTCGCCTCCGCCCTGCTGGAGCACATCGCGGCCGTCGCCCAGGAGCGCGGCATCCGCCGCTTCACCGCCGAGGTGCTGCCCGAGAACCGCAAGATGGTGAAGGTCTTCACCGACGCCGGCTACACCCAGCACCGCAGCATCGCCGACGGCGTGGTGCACCTGGAGTTCGACCTGGAGCCGACCGCGGCCTCGCTGGCCGTGATGCGGGCGCGCGAGCACCGCGCCGAGGCCCGCTCGGTGCAGCGGCTGCTCACCCCGCGCTCGGTCGCGGTGGTCGGGGTCTCCCGCAACCCGGCCTCGGTCGGCCGTTCGCTGCTGCGCGACCTGGCCGGCTTCCACGGCCCGGTCTACGCGGTCAACCGCAGCGCCCCGCCCGGCACCGACCTGGAAGGGGTGCCCAGCCACCGTTCGCTGCGCGAGATCCGCGACGCGGTCGACCTCGCCGTGATCGCCGTCCCCGAGCCGGGCGTGGCCGCCGCCGTCGCCGAGTGCGGGGCGCACGGCGTGCAGGGCCTGGTGGTGGTCACCGCCGGGTACGCCGAGACCGGACCGGAGGGGCGGGACCGGCAGCGGGCCCTGGTCCGCCAGGCCAGGGCCGCCGGGATGCGGGTGGTCGGCCCGAACGCGTTCGGCCTGATCAACACCGACCCCGAGCGCCCGCTGAACGCCTCGCTCGCCCCGGTGCTGCCCGAACGCGGCCCGTTCGGCCTGTTCTGCCAGTCCGGGGCGATCGGCGTCGCCCTGCTGGAGGCCGCCCACCGCCGCGGCCTCGGCGTCTCCTCGTTCGCCTCGGTCGGCAACCGGGCGGACGTCTCCGGCAACGACTGGCTGCAGTACTGCGAGGAGGACGAGGCCACCGAGGTCCTGCTGCTGTACCTGGAGTCGTTCGGCAACCCCCGCAAGTTCACCCGGATCGCCCGCCGGCTGGCCGCCGCCAAGCCCGTGGTGGTCCTCAAGGGAGCCAGGCACACCGGCAGCCTGCCGCCCGGCCACGCCGTCCAGCCCGCCGCCGGACGGCTGCGCGACGCCACCGTGGACGCCCTGTTCCAGCAGGCCGGGGTGGTCCGGGTGGACACCATCACCGAACTGTTCGACACCGGCGAGCTGCTCGCCGGACAGCCGCTGCCGGCCGGCGACCGGGTCGCGGTGGTCGGCAACTCCGACTCGCTCGGCCTGCTCACCCACGACGCCTGCCTCACCGCCGGGCTGCGCCCGCGCACCCCGGTCGACCTGACCACCGCCGCCACCGGCGAGAACTTCCGGATCGCCCTGCACACCGCGCTGCGCGACCGCGGCGTGGACGCGGTGATCGCGGTCGCCATCCCGCCGATCGGCGTCCAGGGCCCCGGCCCCGACCAGGAGCTGCGCACCGACGACCCGGAGATCGCCGCCGCGCTGCTGGACGCCGCCGGCCTCGGCCGCGAGCTCGGCAAGCCGCTGCTGCTCACCCACCTCGCGCTGACCGGCCTCGCGGAGCGCCTGCGGCCCGGCCGGATCCCCGCCTACCCGGCGCCGGAACGGGCCGTGCACGCGCTCGCCGACGCCGTCTCGTACGCCGACTGGCGCCGCCGGACCGCCGAGGCCGAGCAGACCGCCCGGGTGCCCGAGCTGGACGGCATCGACGAGGCCGGTGCCCGGGAGCTGGTCGAGGCGGCCCTGAACACCCCGGCCGCGGTCGCCGCCCGCACCCAGCCCGGCGGCGCCCGGGTCACCCTCCCCGAGGCCGACGCGCTGAGCCTGCTCGCGCGCTACGGGATCGAGGTCAGCCCGGCGGTCCCGGCCCCCGACGAGGAGAGCGCGGTGCGCGCCGCGGCCGCCCTCGGCTACCCGGTCGCCCTGAAGGCCACCGCCGAGCACCTGCGGCACCGCCCCGACCTGGGCAGCGTCCGGCTGGACCTGACCGGCGAGAGCGAGCTGCGCCGGGCCCACCGGGAGCTGGACGGTCTGCTCGGCGGCGCCGGGCGGGCCCGGCTGGTGGTGCAGCGCCTCGCGCCGCGCGGGGTGGACACCGTGATCGGCGCCACCGTGGACCCGGCGGTCGGTGCCATCCTGTCGTTCGGGCTGGCCGGCGCACCGTCCGAACTGCTCGGCGACCTGGCGCACCGGCTGGTGCCGGCCACCGACCGGGACGCCGCCGAACTGATCCGCGAGGTGCGGGCCGCGCCGCTGCTGTTCGGCTGGCGGGGGGCCGCGCCGGTCGACACCGGGGCGCTGGAGGAGCTGCTGCTGCGGGTGTCGCGGCTGGTGGACGACCTGCCGGAGGTGGCCTCGGTCGACCTCGAACCGGTGGTGGTGGCCCCGCGCGGGCTGGCGGTGCTGGGCGCGCGGGTGCGGATCGCACCCCTGCCGGTCCGGACCGATCTGGGGCCGCGCGCCATGAGCACCCTGTAACCTTTCGTGGTTGCGCCTCTGAGACGGGGTGCCCAAGGCCCGGAAGCTCGGCGCAGTGCCGCCCGCTTCGTCGGCGGGACATGCCAGGATGGAGTTATGGCCAAGACCGGTACCACCACCACGCAGGACCTGCGGTCCGCGATCGAGCGCAGCGGCTACTACCCGGCGCTGGTGTCCGAGGCGGTCGAGTCCGCGGTGGGCCCCGAGCCGATCAGCTCCTACCTGGTGCACCAGGAGACCACTTTCGACGCCAACGAGGTGCGCCGGCACGTCACCGTGCTGGTGCTGACCTCGTCACGCTTCGTGGTGAGCCACACCGACGAGCAGAACGGCGACGCGGGCAACCCGGTGCCGTACGCCACCACCTCGACCGAGACGGTCCGGCTGGACCGGATCAACTCGGTGGTGGTCAGCCGCATGGTCGCCAACCCCGAGACGTACACCCCCGGCACGCTGCCGCGGGAGGTCGTGCTGACCATCGGCTGGGGCGCGGTGCAGCGCCTCGACCTGGAGCCGGCCGGCTGCTCGGACCCGAACTGCGAGGCCGACCACGGCTACACCGGTTCGGCCACCGCCGACGACCTGTCGCTGCGGGTCAGCGAGGCGGGGGACGGTCCGGAGACGGTCGCCCAGGCGCTGGTGTTCGCCCGGGCGCTGTCCGAGGCGACCGTCGCCGACCGGGGCTGAGGCCGCCCGCGCATGCCCTACCTCGACTACGACTCCTTCGAGATCCTCGACCCCTCCGACGCCCCCGTGCCCGCGTACGGCAGCGGTTCGCTGGCCGACCTGCTGCCGGCGGTGGCGGCCGGGCTCGGCGTGGACGGCTTCCGCAGCGGCCTGGTGCTGGAGCCGGCCGACCGGGCCTGCGTGTTCCTGGTCGACGGGATGGGCTGGGAGCTGATCCGCCGCCACCCGGAGTACGCGCCGTTCCTGACCTCGCTGATGGCCGGGGCCAACCCGATCACCGCGGGGTTCCCGTCCACCACGGCGACCTCGCTGGCCTCGGTCGGCACCGGCACCCCGCCCGGTCTGCACGGCCTGGCCGGGTACACGGTGGCGGTGCCGGGTGCCGGGTACCTGATGAACCAGCTGCGCTGGCAGCCGCCGGTGGACCCGGCCGGCTGGCAGCCGTACCCGACCGTGTTCGAGCAGGTCCACCGGGCCGGGGTGGCGACCAGTCAGATCTCCTCCCCGCTGTTCGCGCAGACCCCGCTGACCCGGGTGGCGCTGTCCGGCGGCTCCTTCCTCGGCCGGACCACCGGCGAGGAGAGGATGGACGAGGCGGCCCGCTGGCTGGCCGCCCACGACCGGGCGCTGGTGTACACGTACGTCAGCGAGCTGGACGGCGCCGGGCACCGCTTCGGGGTCGACTCCGACGAGTGGCGGATGATGCTCAACACCGTCGACCGGCTGGCCCGCCGGCTGGCCGAGCAGCTCCCGCCGCGCTCCGCGCTGTACGTCACCGCCGACCACGGCATGATCGACATCGCTCCGGAGGACCGGATCGACTTCGACGAGGACTGGGAGCTGAGCGCGGGCGTCGCCCTGCTCGGCGGCGAGGGCCGGGCCCGGCACGTGTACGCGGTGCCGGGGGCGGCCTCCGACGTGTTCACCGTCTGGAGCGAGGTACTGGGCGACCGGATGTGGGTCGCCACCCGGGACCAGGCGATAGCAGCGGGCTGGTTCGGCCCCGTGGTGGACGAGCGGGTCTACCACCGGATCGGCGACGTGGTGGCGGCCGCCCGGGATGACATCGCGGTGATCGCCTCCCGGAAGGAGCCCGGCGAGTCCTCGATGATCGGCCTGCACGGCTCGATGACCCCGGTCGAGCAGCTGGTGCCGCTGCTCGAAGTCCGCGCCTGACCGGCGACCTCTCTGAAAGGCCTTCGCTCCACCCATGGCTGAACTGGTGTTCTTCTCGGGCACGATGGACTGCGGCAAGTCGACGCTCGCGCTGCAGATGGACCACAACCACGCCGCGCGCGGACGCAAGGGCATCATCTTCACCCGCCACGACCGGGCCGGCGCCGCGACCATCTCCAGCCGGCTCGGCCTGCGCGCCGACGCGGTCGAGGTGGCCGACGCGTTCGACTTCCAGGCGCACGTGGTGCACCTGCTGTCGGCCGGCGGCAAGGTGGACTACCTGATCTGCGACGAGGCCCAGTTCTTCTCCGCCGAGCAGATCGACCAGCTGGCCCGGGTGGTGGACGAACTCGGCATCGACGTCTACACCTTCGGCATCACCACCGACTTCCGCACCCGGCTGTTCCCCGGCTCGCAGCGGCTGATCGAACTCGCCGACCGGGTCGAGGTGCTGCAGGTCGAGGCGCTGTGCTGGTGCGGCGCACGGGCCACCCACAACGCCCGGACGGTCGGCGGGGTGATGGTGGTCGAGGGCGCCCAGGTGGTGATCGGCGATGTCGCCGTGAACGAGGACGAGATCGGCTACGAGGTGCTGTGCCGCCGCCACCACCGCCGCCGGCTCACCGCGGCCACCGCCCGCGCCGCCGTGCTCTCCCCGGACGTGCTGCCCTTCGAGGAGCACTCGCGCTGAGCCGCTCGCCCCGGCCGGGCGGCCGTCAGGGCCGGCCGGTTCCGGCCCCGGCGGGCCGCACCACCGAGAACCGGCCGCCCTGCGGGTCGGCCAGCCGCGCCACCCGCCCGAACGGCGTGTCGTACGGCCCGATCTGCAGTGACCCGCCCAGGTCCAGCGCCCGGTGCACCGTCAGATCGGTGTCCGCGACCGTGAAGTGCACCCGCCACCGCGACGGCCCGCCCGCCGCGTCGGTGCTGTGCCGGATCCCGGCCACCGGCCGTCCGCCGACCGGCAGCCGGGCGCCGTCCACGCCGTCGTCCGCGGCGCCGGGCCCGGCGCAGGGGTCCGCCGCCACCACCGCCCGTCCCAGCACCGCCCGGTAGAACCCGGCCGCGCCCTCGTCGTCGGCGGTGGCCAGCTCGCTCCAGGCGGGCGCGCCCGCCTCGCCGACCACCTCCCACCCCAGGTGCCCGGCCGCCTCCCAGATCCCGAAGACCGCGCCCGACAGGTCCGAGGCGATGGCGAGCCGTCCGGCCCGGTCCGCGGTCAGCGGGCCGACCGCCACCGTGCCGCCGCACTCGCGGATCCGCTGGGCGACCTGGTCGGCGCTGTCGACCGCGAAGTAGGTGGTCCACTCCACCGGGTACGCGGTGCCCGGCGGGGTGACCCCGAGCCCGGCGACCTTCGCGCCGTTCAGGACGGCCCGCACATAGGCGCCCAGCCGGTCCGGTCCGGGCTCGAACTCCCAGCCCAGCAGGGCGCCGTAGAACTCCGTGGCGCCCGCCAGGTCAGTGGTCATCAGGCTCACCCAGCAGGGGGTGCCCTGAGCCAGCCGTACCTCCACCGCCGTCATCGCCGCTCCTCACCGGGTGGCCGACGTTCCCAGGCCGACATGGTTCCACCCCGGCCGGGCGGTCGGCCCCGCGACCGCCCGGCGAGCCGGGCAAAGACCGTACAAAGAGCTGACCGCAGCCGTCACAATGTCCGCATGACGGCTACGCCCACCCCGCTGATCCAGGCGGCCGAGCTGCACTCCGCGCTCGGCTCCGCCCATCCGCCGATCCTGCTGGACGTCCGCTGGCAGCTCGGCGGCCCGCCCGGGGCCGAGGAGTACGCCGCCGGCCACCTGCCCGGCGCGCACTTCCTGGACCTGGACCGCGAACTGGCCGCGCCGCCCGGTGCGGCCGGCCGCCACCCGCTGCCCGACCCGGAGGTGTTCGGTCGGGCGCTGCGCCGGGCCGGTGTGCGGGCCGGCCACCCGGTGGTGGTGTACGACGCGGGCCCGGCGACCTCGGCCGCGCGGGCCTGGTGGCTGCTGCGCTGGGCGGGGCACGGGGACGTCCGGGTGCTGGACGGCGGGCTGGCCGCCTGGCGGGCGGCCGGTCTGCCGGAGAGCACCGAGCGGCCGGCCGACGCCGGCGGCGACTTCCGGCCGGTGCCCGGGCAGCTGCCCGTGCTGGACGCCGACGGTGCGGCCGAACTGGCCAGGACCGGCCTGCTGCTGGACGCCCGGGCGGGAGAGCGCTACCGCGGCGAGAGTGAACCGGTCGATCCGCGGGCCGGCCACATCCCCGGCGCCGTGTCGGCGCCCACCACGGACAACCTGACGGCCGACGGCCGGTTCCGCCCGGCAGCCGAACTGGCCGCCCGCTTCGAGGCGCTGGGCGTCCCGGACCGGGTGACCGCGGTGTACTGCGGCTCCGGGGTGACCGCCGCCCACGAACTGCTCGCACTGGAGATCGCCGGGCACCCGGGGGTGGCCCTGTACCCGGGGTCCTGGAGCGAGTGGTCGGGCGACCCGGCCCGGCCGGCCGCCACCGGCGCCCAGCCCGGCTGACCCGGACCGGTCGCTCCCCGACCGGTCGATCCTCGACCGGTCGCTCCTTGAACGGGCGACAGGGCGGTGCGGCCCCCCCCGGGTGGGGGAGCGCGCCGCCCTGTCGCAGCGTCAGTCCTGCTTCTTGCGCCGGCTGCCGAAGACGATCTCGTCCCAGCTCGGCACGGTGGCCCGGCGGCCCGGCCGGACGCCGTCCGCCTCGGCCTGCCGGTCCGTCGTCCCGACCAGCCGCTCCCGGTGCGGGGCGACCGAACGGGGCATCAGGATGTCCGCGTACGCCGAACCGGCGCCGATGCCCGCCGCGGGCGCGGCCGGCTCCTCGACGACCTCGACCTCCTCGGCCACCACCGGCTCGGGGGCCGGGCCGATCGCCAGGTCCCCGCGGAAGGCGGGTACCACGTCCAGCAGGCTGGTCAGCGAGTCCCTGGACTCGGCGACCGCCTCGCGGCTCTCGCGGGCCTCCCTGACCTCCCGGACCTCGCGCACCTCCCGGGACGACATGATCCGGTCGGCCGACGGCCGCTCGATCATCGGCCGGGACGGCCGGTCCTGGGGGAGCCGGGCGATCCGCGGGATGAACGGGAAGACCGAGTCCTCCTCGCGGTCGACGTTCTCGCCGATCAGCGCGCGGGCCTCGTCGTCGTTCGGCTGGACCAGGCGCCGGGGCGGGTCGTAGGTCCAGCTGGCGCTGCGGCCCTCGCCGTCCGAGCGGTACGCGAGGATGACCTCCCAGGTGCCGTCGTCCCGGCGCCAGGAGTCCCACCGCTCGGTGTCCTTCTCGGCGCCGCGCAGCGCGAGCCGCTCCGCGACCGCCTCTCCGAGCTGCGGGCCGGTGGACTCGCCGTGCCGGCGGATCGCCGTCTTGCGGGCCCGCTCGGCCATGAACGCGCGCTCGGCCAGGACGGGACCCTCGAAGCGGCGGACCCGGTCGACCGAGATGCCGGCGGCCTGGGCGACCTCCTCGGCGGAGGCACCGGCTCGTATCCGGGCCTGGATGTCACGGGGGCGGAGGTGGCTCTCGACCTCGATCTCGATCTGGCCGAGCCGCGGCCGGTCACCCCGGACGGCGGCGCGCAGCCGCTCGTCGATCGGGAGGGTGTACTCCGTGCTGTCGGCAGCCTTGAGCACCAGCCGTGTGCCGTCGTTGCTGACGGCCACGACGCGCAGTTCGGGCACGGTTACCTCCCGGGTGGTGCCTGCCGACGTCACCTGCGTCGCTGCTCCCGTACTGAGTGTGGCCTGCCCGCTGGCGCGTGGCCACAACCTTGCAGAGTTACCCGGCGTGTCGGGCTTTCGCCCGGGCGCGCCGCTGTGGCACGGTTGCCTGTTCGCCACGTCGCCGATCGACGTTGCGCCCGGGCCATCCGATCGTCCTTTGGCAAGCGGTCGACTGATTGACCGAAGGCTCAGGCTCCACGAACAGTACTCCATTCGTGGCACCCACAGGGGCGGCTCGCCGCTCAAGTCTCCCGCGAATCAGCGGAATCTCAATAGCTCGCACCCCAATGGCAGACCTTCGGTCACGCAGTGGTGATCATCTTCACATATATCGACTTCCGGGAGTCGGATTTTCGCCCCATGTGTCCTCGTCTGTGCAAGATGGGTGGACTTGTTCGAAAACTGATGCGCCGACCGAGGGATGTTGATGCCGCAGCCAAGCCAGCCGGGCCCGCGCCGGACCGCCGACGGCCCCGAGGCAGCGGGCGGCCGCCGACGGCTGGACCTGAGCGTCGTCCAGGTCACCGCGAGCGCCCTGGCCACCGTGGCCGGCGCCGTCCTCGCCTCCGGACTCGGCGTGTACGGCACCATCATCGGCGCGGCCGTGGTCAGTGTCGGGGCGACCGTCGGCGGCGCCCTGTTCCAGCACCTGTTCCGGCGCACCGGCGAGCAGCTGCGCAACGCGGTGGACCGCGGACCGGGCCCGGTGGTCAACGGGCTGCGCCAGGCGCCCGCCCCGGACGCGCCGCCCCCGACCACGCCGTCGGGGGAGTGGAGCGAGCCGCGGCTGGTCCGGGCGAAGGGGCGCCGCGGCTGGCGGACGTACGCGGTGGTCTCCGCGCTGGTGTTCGCCCTGGCGATGGTGCCGATCCTGGCGGTCGAGGCGCTGGCCGGGCGGCCGGTGAGCAGTCTGACCGGCGGGGACTCCCGGACCGGCACCTCGCTCACCCCGGGCCGGGCCGAACCGGCCGGCAAGTCCCCCGCGGCACCGTCCACCGGAGGTTCCGGCCCGGCCGCCGTCCCGCCGTCCGGGCCGTCGCCCTCCGGCTCACCGGGCGCGACGACCGACCCGGGGAGCGGCGGCGGCCCGTCCGGGAGGCCCTCGGCGACGCCGTCCCCCTCGGCCAGCCCGTCCGCGAGCCACTCCGCCGCACCGTCGGGCAGCGCCTCGGCCGGGGCGTCCGGCGGGCCCTCCGGTGCCACGCCCGCCGGCTCGGCCCCCGCCGCCGAACCGGCGCCGTGAGCGCGGACCCGGCGGGGCGTCAGGCGCCCAGCACCCGGCGCAGGTAGTCGTTGCCGAACAGCCGGCCCGGGTCGACCTTGTCGCGCAGCGCCGTGAAGTCGCCGAAGTGCGGGTAGACCGAGGCCAGGTACCCGGCGTCGCGGGTGTGCAGCTTGCCCCAGTGCGGGCGCCCCTGGTGAGCGGTCATCAGCTGCTCGACCCCGGTGAAGTAGCCCTGATCGGCGCTGCCCCGGTAGAGGTGGACGGCGATGTAGACGCTGTCGCGCCCGTTCGCGGTCGACAGCCACAGGTCGTCGGCGGGCGCCACCCGGACCTCCACCGGGAAGCTGATCCGCCAGTCCGAGCGCTCGACCAGCGCCTTCAGCTCGCGCAGCACCGTGGTGGCCGCCTCGCGCGGGACGGCGTACTCCATCTCGATGAAGCGCACCCGGCGCGGGCTGGTGAACACCTTGTACGCCGTGTCGGTGTAGCTGCGCTCCGACCAGGCCCGGCTGGCGAGCGCCGCGATGGAGGGGATGGTGCCGGGGAGCCGGCGGCCCACCCGGCAGACGCCCTCCCAGACCGTGTTCGACAGGAAGTCGTCCTCCAGCCAGGCCTTGAAGGCCGGCAGCGGGGCGGCCGGCCCCTGGCTGCGGTTGTTGCGCTTGGTCGAGCAGCGGTCGGTGTGCGGGAACCAGTAGAACTCGAAGTGCTCGTTGACGGCCGTCAGGTCGTCGAAGCGCTCCAGCACCTCGTCGAAGGACATCGGCTGCTCGTGGGCGGTGAGCAGGAAGGCGGGCTCCACCCCGAAGGTGATCTCGCTGACCACGCCGAGCGCGCCGAGACCGAGCCGGGCGCCCTGGAAGAGCTCCGCGTTCTCGGTGGGTGAGCAGTGCTGCACGGTGCCGTCGGCGAGCACGATCTCCAGCGCCCGGATCTGGGCGGCGAGCGAACCCGAGTCCCGCCCGGTGCCGTGGGTGCCGGTGCTGGTGGCGCCCGCCACCGTCTGCACCTCGATGTCGCCCATGTTGGCCAGGGACAGGCCCGCGGTCTCCAGCAGCCGGTTGAGCCGGTGCAGCGGCAGACCCGACCCGACCGTGACGGTGCCCGCCTCGGCGTCCACCGCCCGGACGGCCGTCAGCCGGTCCGGCCGGACCAGCACGCCGCCGTCGGCGGAGGCGATCGAGGTGAACGAGTGGCCCGAGCCGACCGCCTTGACCGTGCGGCCCTCCTCGGCGGCGCGGCGCACCACCTCGGCGAGCTCCTGCGCGTCGGCCGGGGCGACCGTCCGGCCCGGCCGGGCGCTCTGGTTGCCGGCCCAGTTGCGCCAGCCTGCGGTGGCGGTGCTCTCGGGCATGCGAAGGCCTCCTGCTCACGTCACCCGCACGGACTACCCGTGGGTAGGGTGAGCGTAGTCACTCCCCTGCCCACGGTCCATGGTCCGTTCACCGGCCGGACGCCGGTCCGGCGGGCCGTGGCGGGCTCAGCCGGGCAGTGACGATTCGGTGAGTTCCGGCTCGCTCGGCACCAGCCCCCCGCGCAGCCGCGACAGGCCCGCCAGCGCCACCAGCGCGGCGAAACCGGCCGCCGCCACCGGCACCCAGTAGCCCGCCGCCGCGCCCGCCGCGTCCACCACCCAGCCCGCCGCCGACGAACCGAGCGCCACCCCGAGCGCCAGCCCGGTGGTGGTCCAGGTCATCCCCTCGGTCAGCTGCGCCGCCGGAACCAGCCGCTCCACCAGCGCCATCGCGGTGATCAGCGTCGGCGAGATGGACAGCCCGGCCAGGAACAGCGCCGCACCGATGCCGGCCAGCCCGGCCGTACCGCGCAGCGTCGAGGCCACCAGCACCAGCGGCACCATCGAGGCCGCCATCACCGCGACGCCTGCCAGGAAGCGGACCGGCATCGAACCCTTGGGCTTCAGCGTCCCGAACACCACCCCGGCCAGGCAGGACCCGAGCGCGTACACCGCGAGCACCAGGCTCGACACCGAGGTGTGCCCCTGCGCCTTGGCGAAGGCCACGGTGACCACCTCCACCGAGCCGAAGATCGCACCGGTCGCCACGAAGGTCAGCACCAGCACCTGCAGCCCGGCCGAGGTGATCGCCGAACTGCCGCGGTGGTGCGCGGCCGGATGCACCGGCGGCTCGGTCCGGCGCTGCGCCGTGAACAGCAGCACCCCCACCCCGAGGAACACCCCCGCCAGCAGCAGCCCGGCCTCCGGGAACACCGCCGTCGCCAGCCCGATCGACAGGATCGGCCCCACGATGAAGCAGACCTCGTCCACCACGGCCTCGAACGAGTACGCGGTGTGCAGCTTGGGCGGCTCCGCGCTGTACAGGTACGCCCAGCGGGCCCGCACCATCGAGCCCGCGCTGGGCATCACCCCCATCCCGGCCCCGCACACGAACAGCGTCCACGCCGGGGCGTCGAAGCGGGCGCAGAGCAGCAGCGCCCCCGCCGCCAGCAGCGTGGCCGCGGTGGCGGGCAGGGTCACCCGGCGCTGCCCGTACCGGTCGACCAGGCGGGAGACCTGCGGCCCGAGCACCGCCGCCGACAGCGCCACCACGGCGGACACCGCACCCGCGAGGCCGAACGAGCCGCGCAGCACCGCGAGCATGGTGACGATGCCGATGCCCGTCATGGAGATCGGCAGCCGGGCTATGAAGCCGCTCGAGGAGAAGGCCAGAGTGCCGGGGGCGGCGAATATCTGGCGGTAGCTGGACAGCACTGGTGCTCCGCGGGTGGGGTGGATGCGGGATGGGGCGTGCACGGTACGTAAGGCGCACGCTCCGTAAAGACAGCTTACGAACATCTGCAAGCGGATTCGCCCCGAGGCTGCCCCCGAAGCACTCCCCGAAGTACTCCCCGAGGCGCCCGCCGGGACGGCCGCGGCACCGGGCGGACGGGCTCGCCGGGCGGCCCGCCGCCGTCCGCGCGGTGTCTGGTGGGAGGATCGGTGCCATGTCCGACTCGCCCTCAGTCACCGACCACGCGCCCGGCGGCCCCGCGCCCTACGACGCGCTGCTGCTCCTGTCCTTCGGCGGCCCCGAGGCCCCCGAGGACGTGGTGCCCTTCCTGGAGAACGTCACCCGAGGCCGAGGCATCCCCAAGGAGCGCCTGGCCGAGGTCGGCAAGCACTACTTCCTGTTCGGCGGCGTCAGCCCGATCAACGAGCAGAACCGCGAGCTGCTCGCGGCGCTGCGCAAGGACTTCGCCGAGCACGGCCTCGACCTGCCGGTCCACTGGGGCAACCGGAACTGGGCGCCGTACCTCACCGACACCCTGCGGGAGCTGGCCGCCGAGGGTCACCGCCGGGTGCTCACCCTCGCCACCAGCGCCTACGCCGGCTACTCGGGCTGCCGCCAGTACCGGGAGAACCTCGCCGACGCGCTGGCGACGCTGCGCGCCGAGGGCCTGCCGGAGCTGCGGGTCGACAAGCTGCGGCACTTCTACAACCACCCCGGCTTCGTCCGGCCGATGATCGACGCCACCCTGGCCGCGCTCGCCGGGCTGCCGGCCGGCGTCCGCGACGGCGCCCACCTGGCGTTCACCACCCACTCCATCCCGGACACCATGGCCGAGACCTCCGGCGCCCCGGACGACCCGGCCCGCGGCACGCCCGGCGGCGCCTACGTGGCCCAGCACCTGGAGGTCGCCCGGCTGGTCGCCGACGCGGTCGCCGAGGCCACCGGGGTGGCCGGCCGCCCGTGGGAACTGGTCTTCCAGAGCCGCAGCGGCGCCCCGCACGTCCCCTGGCTGGAACCGGACATCTGCGAGCACCTGGAGGCCCTGCACGCGGGCGGCGCACCGGCCGCGGTGATGGTGCCGATCGGCTTCGTCTCCGACCACATGGAGGTCAAGTACGACCTCGACACCGAGGCCACCGCCAAGGCGGCCGAACTCGGCCTGCCGGTCGCCCGGGCCGCCACCGTCGGCGCCGACCCGCGCTTCACCGCCGCCGTCCGGGAACTAGTGCTGGAGCGTGCGGCCGTCGAACGTGGCGCGCAGGTCGAGCGATGCGCCCTCGGTACGCTCGGCGCGAGCCACGACGTGTGCGCCGTCGCCTGCTGCCCCAACCCCCGCGCACCCAGGCCAGCGGCCGCCCAGCTCTGACCCCGGTCCGACCCCGGCCGCCCGGGCCCGCCCGGCACCGACCCGCCCACCACCCCAGGAGGAACCCGCGTGTCACCCAGCCCCGCCCTGCTCGCCGAACTGCTGGAGCTGGCCAAGGAGGCCGCGATCCGGGCCGGCGTGCTGCTGCGCGACGGCCGCCCCGCCGACCTCGGCGTCGCCGCCACCAAGAGCAGCCCGGTCGACGTGGTGACGGAGATGGACCTGGCCTCCGAGAAGCTGATCCTGGAGCTGATCGACGAGCGCCGCCCCGCCGACGGCTACCTCGGCGAGGAGGGCGCCGACCGGGCCGGCACCAGCGGCGTCCGCTGGGTCGTCGACCCGTTGGACGGCACCGTGAACTACCTGTACGGCCTGCCCAACTGGGCCGTCAGCGTGGCCGCCGAGCTGGACGGCCGGGCGGTGGTCGGGGTGGTATACGTCCCCGCCCGCGGGGAGATGTTCCACGCGGTGCTCGGGGGCGGCGCGTTCCTCGACGGCCAGGCCGTCTCCTGCCGGCCGGCGCCGCCGTGGGGCCAGGCCCTGATCAGTACCGGCTTCAACTACGTCCAGTCGATCCGGGTCAGGCAGGCCGAGGTGCTGCTCGCCCTGATGCCGGAGTTCCGCGACATCCGGCGCGGCGGCGCGGCGGCGGTCGACCTCTGCGACCTCGCCGCCGGCCGGGTGGACGGCTACTTCGAGCGCGGCCTCGCCGCCTGGGACCGGGCCGCCGGGGTGCTGATCGCCCGGGAGGCCGGCGCCCTGGCCGGCGGCCGGCCCGGCCAGGAGCCGGACGGCACGCTGACCGTCGCGGCCCCCGCCGGGCTGTTCGAGGAACTGCAGCGCAGGCTCGACGAGATCGGCGCCTGGCGCGACTGAACGCAGCCGCCTCCCGCCGACGGACGGCGGCTGCGGACAAGGAAGGGCCCTGGCACGACTGAGGTGCCAGGGCTCGCGTTTCATCTACCCCCGGAGGTGCGGGGCGGACAGGCGGTGCTGTGGTGGTACTGCCGCTGGTGGCGGCTGCCGGTCAGGCGGCGAAGCGGTGCATCTCCTGCACCGCGTCGACCCCGTGCTCGGCGGCCAGTCTGCGCAGGTCCTCCAGCTCGGACTGCTCGACCTCGGCCAGGAACTCGTCCCCGGACTCGAGTGCGCGGTGGAGATCCTGCTCCGCATTCCTTATGCGCTGCAGGATGCCGTCGGTAAAGGCGTCCATACGGGCCCCCTTGCTTCTTCGGACGGGCACGGTCCGCATGCTCCCCGGTCTGCGGAACGAGATCACTGGGAGCGCCGAGCCCGGTGGCCGTCTCTCCGGTCGGGCGCGGGAGCCGACCTGCGGCGGCTACCGGTGACATTCGATCCCCGTACCGGTGCGGATGAACACGCGGCGGGTGGGTGCGATCCGCGCTACGGCGGCATCGCAGTGTGAGCTTGTCCTCCCCGCCCGGTGGCCGGGGAAACCTCCCGGGCCGAGAAAGTTGCCCGCGTCACAGTCCAATCGGAGCGGCCGTCGCCGGATCGGGGCCTCCCGGGCCCGCCCACCGGACCGCGTCCGGCCCCGGTCAAGGCCGGTCCGCCCGGTCTTACTGCGGCTTTAGCCGGGAACCAGGCAGGATGGGCAGCACCGTCGGAGTCGTCGGTCGAGTCCCGAGGCCGTCCGCGGCCCGTGTCGCGCCGACTCCGCGCCCGGCGCACAACGGCCCGCACGGGCAGGCACGGTGGGGCCGCACCAGCAGAAGGGACCACCACCGTGCGGGTACTCGTCGTCGAGGACGAGCAACTCCTCGCCGAAGCCGTCGCCACCGGCCTGCGCCGCGAGGCGATGGCGGTCGACGTCGTCTACGACGGTGAGGCCGCGCTGCAGCGTATCGCCGTCAACGACTACGACGTGGTCGTGCTGGACCGCGACCTCCCCCTGGTCCACGGTGACGACGTCTGCCGCCGCGTGGTCGAACAGGGCCTGGCCACCCGCGTGATCATGCTGACCGCCTCCGGCGACATCAGCGACCGGGTGGAGGGCCTGGAGATCGGCGCCGACGACTACCTCCCCAAGCCGTTCGCCTTCAGCGAACTCGTCGCCCGGGTAAGGGCGCTGGGCCGCCGCGCCACCGTCCCGCTGCCCCCCGTGCTGGAACGGGCCGGCATCAGCCTCGACCCCGGCCGCCGGGAGGTGCTCCGGGAGGGCCGCACCGTCCAACTCGCCCCCAAGGAGTTCGCCGTCCTGGAGGTCCTGATGCGGGCCGGCGGCGCCGTCGTCTCGGCCGAGCAGCTGCTGGAGAAGGCCTGGGACGAGCACACCGACCCGTTCACCAACGTCGTCCGGGTCACCGTGATGACCCTGCGCCGCAAGCTCGGCGACCCGCCGGTCATCGTCACCGTCCCCGGCTCCGGCTACCGGATCTGACCCCGGGCCCACCCGCCCGCCCCACCGCAGCACCCGAGAGGACCGCCATGAACACCCCGCCCCCCGTCGGCGGGGCCCCCGGCTCGCCCACCGGCGGCCCGGGCCCGATCCCGCCCCGCCCGCCCCGCCCCCCGCAGACCGACACCGCCACCGAGCACCGGCGCGAAACCCCCGCCTACCGCCCCGGCGACGGGCTGTTCGCCTGGCTGGCGCTGCGGCCGACCATCCGGATCAGGCTCACCCTGCTCTACGGCGGCATGTTCCTGATGGCCGGCGTGGTGCTGCTGCTGCTGATGTACTACTTCGTCCGGCAGGCCTTCCAGGGCGCCTCGCTGCCCCCGCTCAGGCTCGGCGCGAACGTCCAGATCACCACGCCCGAAGGCAGCGTCATCACCAACCAGGCGGCGCTGGACCGCTACATCGACAACTACCAGGCGGTCGAGGCCGACCAGGCGCTCAACACCCTGCTGCGCAAGGCCCTCACCGCGCTGGTCTGCCTCGCCGTGATCGCCTTCGCGGCCGGCTACGCCATGGCCGGCCGGGTGCTGCGCCCGCTCGGCCGGATCACCCGCACCGCCCGCGAGGTGGCCGGATCCGACCTGCACCGGCGGATCCAGCTGGACGGGCCGGACGACGAGCTCAAGGAGCTCGCCGACACCTTCGACGACATGCTCCAGCGCCTCGACCGGGCCTTCGACTCCCAGCGCCGCTTCGTCGCCAACGCCTCGCACGAACTACGCACCCCACTGGCGATCAACCGGACCCTGCTGGAGGTGCAGCTCTCCGACCCCGCGGCCTCCCCCGACCTCCAGCAGCTCGGCAAGACCCTGCTCGCCACCAACGAACGCAGCGAACAGCTGGTCGAGGGCCTGCTGCTGCTCGCCCGCAGCGACAACGAACTCACCGACCGCCGCCCGGTCGAAATCGCCGAGGTCGCCCAGCGCGCCCTGGAGCAGATCCGTACCGAGGCGGTCTCCCGGGAGGTCGTGCTGCGCCCCGACCTGAGCCCGGCCACCGTCTCGGGCAACGGCGTCCTGCTCGAGCGGATCGCCCTCAACCTGCTGCAGAACGCGGTCCGCTACAACACCCCCGACGGCTGGGTGGAGATCTCCACCCGGGCCACCCCGGACGGTGGCGGCGAGCTGGTGGTCAGCAACACCGGCCCGGTGGTGCCGGGGTACGAACTGGAGCACATCTTCGAACCGTTCCGCCGGGTCAAGGGCGCCGAGCGGACCCGGAGCGACAAGGGAGTGGGCCTCGGCCTGTCCATCGTCCGCTCGGTCGTCCGGGCCCACGGCGGCGCCATCGAGGCCTCCTCCCGGCCCGGCGGCGGCCTGACCATCAAGGCCCGCATCCCGGGCTGACCGCCCCCGCGCCTCGCCGCCCCGGGCGCACCCGTCCCCACCCCGCACGGGGGCCCCGGGACGGCGCCCCAGGGCCCCTGTGCCGCCCGCACGGCCGCCACCGGCCGCATCACCCCGAGGTCCGTGCGCGGACCGTCCGTGCCGCCCCTGCCCGCCATGTCGGATTGACATAAGGCCTGGCAGGGGCGGCTTGTCTTTTCCCGTCGGGACAACTTACGGTGTCGTAACCTACGCAGCCGTAGGTGACAGCCGCCGGCCCGGCTCCGCCGGCGTCGGAGCTCCGGCCCGACCGGCCGCCATCCTCGTCCGCCCCGGGAGAAATCCGTCGTGACCATCGCACCCGTGCAGCGCACCGCCACCTCCGCCTGGACCGACGCCCGGCTGATCCTCGAGCTGGAGCAGGTCGTCGAGACCGAGCTCAACCGGCACCTGAAGGTCGCCAAGGAGTGGATGCCGCACGAGTACGTGCCGTGGGGCCAGGGCCGCGACTTCGACGGCGTGCTCGGCGGCGAGGCCTGGTCCCTCGACCAGTCCAAGGTCACCCCGCTGGCCCGGATCTCCCTGGTGGTCAACCTGCTGACCGAGGACAACCTCCCCAGCTACCACCACGAGATCGCCACCATGTTCGGCCGCGAGGGCGCCTGGGGCACCTGGGTGCACCGCTGGACGGCCGAGGAGGGCCGCCACGGCATAGCCATCCGCGACTACCTGCTCGCCACCCGGGCCGTCGACCCGGTCGAGCTGGAGCGGGCCCGGATGACGCACATGGGCGAGGGCTTCGAGTCCGACAACTCGCACAGCATGCTGCACTCGGTCGCCTACGTGGCCTTCCAGGAGCTCGCCACCCGGATCGCGCACCGCAACACCGGCCACCACTCCGGCGACCCGCTCTGCGACCAGCTGCTGGCGAAGATCGCCAACGACGAGAACCTGCACATGGTCTTCTACCGGAACCTGCTCCGGGCCGCCCTGGAGATCGCCCCGGACCAGGCCATGCGCGCCATCGCCGACGTCGTCATCAACTTCCGGATGCCCGGCCACGGCATGCCCGGCTTCGAGCGCTCCGCCGCGCAGATCGCCATCGGCGGTGTCTACAACCTGCGGATCCACCACGACGACGTGCTGCAGCCCGTGCTGCGCCACCTGAAGGTCATGGAGGTCACCGGCCTCGGCCCGCAGGGCGCGCAGGCCCAGCAGGAGCTCGGGGTCTTCCTGGCCGGCCTCGACGCCCAGGCCACCAAGTTCGACGAGCGCCAGGCGGCCCTGCTGGCCCGCCGCGCCGCCAACGCCGCCAAGCGCTGATCCGCCGGCCGCGAGCGCGGTGCCGAATGTCTGTATTTCGGCAAAAAAGTCCCCGGTGTGTCGCATCTCACATCTGGTAGCGCAGCACAGTCGGGTGATCTCGCAGAGTGATGACTCGTTCGAGTGAGGGCATGGCGTACCGTGACCGCCGGGCGCCGCGGGCGGTTTGTCGACCTGTCGTCAATCGCCCTCGCCCCACGGCCAGTTGGGGGCCGGGCCCGGGGTCGCCCGCTACCGGCGGTCACCGCCGGCGGGGGCCCGGGCAGTGTGGCCGGTGCCGCACGGTGACGCCGTCCGGAACGTGTTCGATCACCCCAACGGGCCCGGTCTTGGGTGTCGATTGAGTAACAGGGCTTGAAGTAAGGCACAATCTCGGCCTCGGGTCGGGCACAAGACCGACCCCCCAAGCGTTACGTGCGCTGGAGATACCGCACCGCACACACCCAAAGGGGGAGAGCGAAAATGGCAACGGACTACGACACCCCGCGCAAGACCGATGACGACCTCAACGAGGACAGCATCGAGGAGCTCAAGGCACGGCGGAACGAGAAGGCGACCAGCACGGTCGACATCGACGAGTTCGACGCGGCCGAGGGGCTGGAGCTTCCGGGCGCCGACCTCTCGAACGAGGAGCTCTCGGTCCGGGTGCTTCCGCGCCAGGCCGACGAGTTCACCTGCATGAGCTGCTTCCTTGTGCACCACCGCAGCCAGCTGTACAGCGAGAAGAACGGCCAGCCGATCTGCCGGGACTGCGGCGCCTGAGCACCGCGCGGCCATGGCCCGGGCACGCCTTCCCCGGCAGGCCCGGTACACCGCCCCGACCGGTCCCGCACGGGCCCGGAGGCAGCACCAGCCGTCGTCCCGAGCGACGGCACCCGGTAGGCACGTCCTGCCGCGACCGGCGCACCACCGGAGAACGGGACGGTCCCGCAGCGATGCGGAGCCGTCCCTCCTCTGTGTCCGGACCCCGGCGCTCCGGCCCTCGCCGGACCCGCGCGGGTCAGCCGGCGGCGGCCCCGGCCCGGGCCGCGTCGATCGCCTCGGCCAGCTGCTGCGGGGAGCGGGTCGACAGATAGACGTACGGCGTCGGGTCGGCCGGGTCGCACACCTCGACCCGCAGCGCCGTCGGCACGTAGCTGCGCAGCAGCATGAACGCGCGCGGATCCGCCTTGACCGAGCGCCAGGCCAGCGCCTCGGCCCGGTCCAGCGGTTCGGCCGCCCCGAGGGCGGACAGCGGGATCCGGGCCTGCCCGGCCACCAGTGAACCCTGGACCACCCTGATCCGGGCGGAGCCGTAGCTGCTGAGCGCCGCCGCCATCGCGACGATGCCGACCAGCAGGGCGGCCAGTGCACCCACCGCGCTGAACCTGAGCATGATCAGCCCGAGCGAGAGCCCGGCCGCGACCGGGAGAAGCCACCAGGAGCGCGGGACGGTGAGGCGTTCGTCGTACATGCACCCATTGTGTGGGCCGGGCCGGACGGGGCCGGACGCCACCCCCGCGGGAGGCCGCGGGCGACTGTGACACAACTGGTGTAACACTGCCTCCCCGCCGCCTCCTACCAGCCGGTAAGGTCGCGTCCGTGACCGGACCCATCGTCTCCCCGCCCGTGCCGCAGCCGGCCGAAACGCCCGTGCAGGCACCAGCGTTCCTCACCCCGACCACCCCGCCGGCCGACGCCGTGATGCCCGAGCGCGCCCCGGAGGCCCCGGCGCCCGGCGAGCCGCTCGGCTCGCACTACGACCACTGCTTCGGCTGCGGACCGCAGCACCCGCAGGGACTGCAGCTGGTCGCCGTCGCCGGTGAAGGGCTCACGGTCACCGCGGAGTTCACCGTCCGCCCCGGCCATCAGGGCGGCCCCGGCCTCGCGCACGGCGGCGTCCTGATGACCGCCATGGACGAGACCCTCGGCACGCTCAGCTGGCTCCTGCACACCCCCGCGGTGACCGGCCGGCTGGAGACTGACTTCATCCGTCCGGTGCCGGTCGACTCGGTGCTGCACATCCACGCCCGGGTGACGGGTGTGCACGGCCGCAAGATCTACAGCGCGGCCGAGGGACGGATCGGCGGCCCCGACGGACCGGTCGCCGTCCGCGCCCAGGCGCTCTTCATCCAGGTGAAGCTGGAACACTTCACCACGCACGGTCGTCCCGAGGACATCAAGAAGGCCCTGGACGACCCCGATCTGCTGAAGCGCAGCCGAGCCTTCGAGGTGAACCCGTGAGCACCACCCCGCGTCCGCCGGTGGACATCCTGATCAACCGGATCGACCCGGACCTTCCGCTGCCCGCCTACGAGCACCCCGGCGATGCCGGAGCCGACCTGCGCACCACCGTCGACGCGGAGCTCGCCCCCGGCGAGCGCGCCGTGCTGCCCACCGGTATCGCCATTGCGCTACCGGACGGTTACGCGGCGTTCGTGCACCCGCGTTCGGGGCTCGCAGCTCGTTGCGGTGTTGCACTGGTGAACGCCCCAGGGACGGTCGATGCCGGGTACCGTGGTGAGATCAAGGTGATCGTCGTCAATCTGGACCCGCGCGAGGCGGTCAGCTTCCGTCGAGGGGACCGCATCGCCCAGCTGGTCATCCAGCAGGTCGAGAAAGCGCGGTTCCACGAGGTCGCGGAGCTGCCGGGTTCGGTACGCGCCGCGGGCGGGTTCGGATCGACCGGTGGCCACGCCGCGGTCTAGCATGCCCGCGGTCTCGCAGTAGCCGAGCAGGTATTCGCTTCGGACCTGGATCCGTCCGGGCCGGGAAGGACAGTGACCGTGTTCCGTCGTCGCCACAAGAGCGAGGACGCTGTCGAGCAGCTCGCCGAGGACGCCACCAGCGCCGACGAGACGGCCGATGACGTCGAGGACTCCGCCGAGAGCGAGAACGACGCCGAGCTGGACCCGGCCGACCGGGTCGGTCTGCCGCCGGCGCCCCGTCCGGACGGCCCGTGGGACGTCTCCGAACTGGAGAGCCCCGAGGAGGGCCGGGTCGACCTGGGTGGCCTGCTGGTCCCTGGCGTCGAAGGCATGGAGCTGCGGGTGGAGGTGGCCGGTGACTCCATCGTCGCCGCCACCCTCGTCCTCGGTAACAGCGCGATCCAGCTGCAGGCCTTCGCCGCCCCCAAGTCGGAGGGCATCTGGCACGAGGTCCGCGAGGAGATCGCCAACGGCATCACCTCCCAGGGCGGGCTGATCGAGGAGGAGGAGGGCACGCTGGGCTGGCACCTGCGCGCCCAGGTCCCCGTTCAGCTGCCGGACGGCACCCAGGGGTCCCAGCTGGTCAGGTTCGTCGGCTGCGACGGGCCGCGCTGGTTCCTGCGCGGTGTGATCTCCGGCCAGGCGGCGGTGCAGCCCGAGGTGGGCGGCATCCTGGAGCAGGTCTTTCAGCAGACGGTCGTCGTCCGCGGCGAGACCCCGATGGCACCGCGCGACCCGATCGTGCTGAAGCTCCCCGAGGACGCCCAGATGGTCGCCGACGGCGGCCCGGGCACCGGCGGGGAGGAGGGCGGCAGCCGGTTCGGCCAGGCTCCGCTCGACCCCTTCGCCCGCGGCCCGGAGATCACCGAGGTCCGCTGAACGAGCAGCCCGTCGTCCCCGCCGGCCCGGCCGGCGGGGACGATTTGCTTGTGGGGCGGCGGGCCCCGTACAGTTCCGGAGTCGCACCGCGAGGAGCGGCCGAAGCAAATCCGATGAATGAATCTCTGAAAAACAGAGCGGAATGCATCTGATAAGCTGGAAAACGAAGACCGGCCAGGTCGGGTGAGTGAAACTCCGGAAAACGGAGCGGAAAACATCTGATAGGCTGGGAACACGAAAGAACGAAGCGCCCGGAGG
>NZ_JBEZIR010000093.1:0-34951 GCF_040651175.1 Kitasatospora sp. NPDC048540 | reverse complement strand
TAACTCGCTCCGCGAAACCCCCCGGTCCGGCGCCCCCCCCCCCACACACCCGCCCCGTGCACCCCACCTCCCCCCCCCCCGCGGGCCGGCGCCCCCCCCCCCCGGGGCCCCCCCCCGAGGGGGGGGGGCCCCGGGAGGACGGGCACGGACGGACCGTCAGCCGTGGTGCAGCGCGGGGTTGACGGTGACCTCGACCCGCTGGAACTCCTTGAGCTCCGAGTAGCCGGTGGTGGCCATGGCCCGGCGCAGCGCACCGAACAGGTTCATGGTGCCGTCCGGCGTGTGCGAGGGACCGGTCAGGATCTCCTCGGTGGTGCCGACGGTGCCGAGGTCGACCCGCTTGCCGCGCGGCAGCTCCTCGTGGACGGCCTCCATGCCCCAGTGGAAGCCCTTGCCGGGCGCGTCGGTGGCCCGGGCCAGCGCGGCACCGATCATCACCGCGTCGGCGCCGCAGGCGACCGCCTTGGCCAGGTCGCCGCTGTAGCCGACGCCGCCGTCCGCGATCACGTGCACGTACCGGCCGCCGGACTCGTCCATGTAGTCCCGGCGGGCCGCGGCCACGTCCGCGACGGCCGTGGCCATCGGGACCTGGATGCCGAGCACGGTGCGGGTGGTGTGCGCGGCGCCGCCGCCGAAGCCGACCAGCACGCCCGCCGCACCGCTGCGCATCAGGTGCAGGGCCGCGGTGTAGGTGGCGCAGCCGCCGACGATCACCGGGACGTCCAGCTCGTAGATGAACTGCTTGAGGTTGAGCGGCTCGGCCGCGCCGGAGACGTGCTCGGCGGAGACCGTGGTGCCGCGGATCACGAAGACGTCCACGCCCGCGTCGACCACGGCCTTGGAGAACTCGGCGGTGCGCTGCGGGGAGAGCGCGGCGGCGGTCACCACACCCGAGTCCCGGACCTCCTTGATCCGCTGCTTGATCAGCTCGGCCTTGATCGGCTCGGCGTAGATCTCCTGCAGGCGGCGGGTGGCGGCGGCCTCCTCGGTGATCGAGGCGATCTCGTCCAGCAGCGGCTGCGGGTCCTCGTAGCGGGTCCACAGGCCCTCGAGGTTCAGCACGCCGAGTCCGCCGAGCTTGCCGATGGCGATCGCCTGGGCCGGGGAGACCACGGAGTCCATCGGGGCCGCCAGGAAGGGCAGCTCGAAGCGGTAGGCGTCGATCTGCCAGGCGATCGAGACCTCCTTCGGGTCACGCGTACGACGGCTGGGGACGACCGCGATGTCGTCGAAGGCGTACGCCCGGCGGCCGCGCTTGCCACGCCCGATCTCGATCTCAGTCACTTCGAGCCCTTCTGCTGCTTGCATCTGCCTGCCGGGTCACCCCGGCCGCCCCCAGTATCCCGTACCGGCCCGCCACCACGTGGCACCCGGCCGGGGAGCGGACACGGCGCGGGGCCCGCCACCGCTCGCGCGGCGACGGGCCCCGGGGGCCGTACGGGTCAGCGGCTGGTGTAGTTCGGGGCCTCGACGGTCATCTGGATGTCGTGCGGGTGGCTCTCCTTGAGGCCCGCCGAGGTGATCCGGACGAACCGGCCCTTGCTCTCCATCTCGGCGACGGTGGCGGCGCCGACGTAGCCCATGGTCTGGCGCAGGCCGCCGACCAGCTGGAACAGCACCGCGGAGAGCGGGCCGCGGTAGGGCACCTGGCCCTCGATGCCCTCGGCGATCAGCTTCTCGTCCGAGGTGACCTCGCCCTGGAAGTAGCGGTCCTTGGAGAAGGACTTCGCCTGCCCGCGGGTCTGCATCGCGCCGAGCGAGCCCATGCCGCGGTAGGACTTGAACTGCTTGCCGTTGATGAACAGCAGCTCGCCCGGCGACTCCTCGCAGCCGGCCAGCAGCGAGCCGAGCATCACGGTGTCGGCGCCGGCGGCGAGCGCCTTGCCGATGTCGCCGGAGTACTGCAGGCCGCCGTCGCCGATCACCGGCACGCCGGCCGCCCGGCAGGCGAGCGCGGCCTCGTAGATCGCGGTGACCTGCGGGACGCCGATGCCGGCGACCACGCGGGTGGTGCAGATGGAGCCGGGGCCGACGCCGACCTTGACGCCGTCCACGCCGGCGTCGATCAGCGCCTGGGCGCCGTCCCGGGTGGCCACGTTGCCGCCGACCACGTCGACCGCGACGGCGGACTTGATCTTCTCGATCCAGGCCAGCGCGTTGTGGCTGTGGCCGTGCGAGGTGTCCACCACCAGGAAGTCGACGCCCGCGCCGACCAGCGCCTGGGCGCGGTCGAAGGCCTCGGCGCTGGCGCCGACGGCCGCGCCGACCAGCAGCCGGCCCTCGGCGTCCTTGGCGGCGTTCGGGTACTTCTCCGCCTTGACGAAGTCCTTGACCGTGATCAGGCCCTTGATCCGGCCCTCGTCGTCGACCAGCGGCAGCTTCTCGATCTTGTGGCGGCGCAGCAGCGCCATCGCGTCCTCGCCGGAGATGCCGACCTTGCCGGTGATCAGCGGCATCGGGGTCATGATCTCGCGGACCTTGCGGTGCCGGTCCGACTCGAAGGCCATGTCGCGGTTGGTCACGATGCCGAGCAGCTTGCCGTCCGGGTCCGCGATCGGCACCCCGCTGATCCGGAACTTGGCACAGAGCGCGTCGGCCTCGGCCAGCGTGGTCTCCGGGCCGACCGTGATCGGGTCGGTGACCATGCCCGACTCGGAGCGCTTGACCAGGTCGACCTGGTTGACCTGGTCCTCGACCGAGAGGTTGCGGTGCAGGACGCCGACGCCGCCCTGGCGGGCCATCGCGATGGCCATCCGGGCCTCGGTGACCTTGTCCATCGCGGCCGACAGCAGCGGGATGTTCACCCGGACGTTCCGGGAGACCCGGGACGAGGTGTCGACCTGGTTCGGCAGCACCTCGGAGGCCCCGGGAAGCAGCAGGACGTCGTCGTACGTGAGCCCGAGCATCGCGAACTTCTCGGGTACGCCTGCGGCGTTGTAAGACATCTAAGGGACCTTCCGTGGCGTGGCCGTCGATCTCGGGCACGACCGGCGAGGGTTACCGGCCGGGTGGCTCTCTCAGCTGGGCGGACGGCCGCGGTACGGCCACGTCCCACCCGCGCGCACCGGCACAGGGCTTGGCCACCAAGACGACGGACGGCTGGAGGAACCTCCAAGGGAACCCCGTGCGCGCCCACGGAACTTTGGCAACCTGACCAGGTGCCGATACCCCATGGTACTGGTGTCGCGAGGTATGACCTCGCGCCCCCTTGACAACACCGGAGTCAGGACGACTCTTCCGCCAGCGCCCGCAGCCGGCTGAGCGCCCGGTGCTGGGCGACCCGGACCGCGCCCGGCGACATGCCCAGCACCTCGCCGGTCTCCTCGGCCGACAGCCCGGCGGCCACCCGCAGCAGCACCAGTTCGCGCTGGCGGGCCGGCAGGTTGGAGAGCAGCTCGCGGATCCAGGCGGCGTCACTGCTCAGCAGCGCGCGCTCCTCCGGGCCGAGCGACTCGTCCGGGGTCTCGGGCAGGTCGTCCTGCGGGATCACGGTGGAGCCCGGGCCGCGCATGGCGGCCCGCTGCAGATCGGCGATCTTGTGCGCGGCGATCCCGTAGACGAAGGCCTCGAACGGGCGGCCGGTGTCGCGGTAGCGCGGGAGCGCGCAGAGCACCGCCACGCAGACCTCCTGGGCCACGTCGTCCACGTGGTGGCGGGCGTTGCCCGGCAGCCGCACCAGCCGGGCGCGGCAGTAGCGCAGCGCCAGCGGGTGGACGTAGGCCAGCAGCGCGTCGATCGCCGGACCCTCGCCGCGGACCGCGGCGGCCACCAGCGAGGCCACCACCGGGGAGGTGCCGCCGCCCAGTACCGGCGGCCTGACCTCGGACGTTTCGGCGTACGACGATTCGCCGCCCTGACCGTCGGGGACGGCCTCGTCGGCCTGGGCCGGCTCGGGCTGGGCCTCGCCCGGAGCGGCGGCCTCGTCGTCACGCATCGGTCCATGGTGCCTGGTCGGAGCGGAAAACGCGGCACCGCGTCCGGACTTGTGCATCGGAACGTTATGCGTCGCCACTGTGCGCACCGTGCCGCCTCCCGCCCCACTGGCTGCCGCGGGCTGCGGCAACTCTCGTTTCCGCAGCACCTGTCCGCTGGTCCCCGAGGTGCTCCACTCCTCCATGGTGCAGCCTCGGGACCACAACGTCACACGTCCGTGCGGTTGCCGTGTCGGATACCCCGCCGGACGGGTCTCAGCGGACCAGGCCCCAGCGGAAGCCGAGGGCCACCGCGTGCGCCCGGTCCGAGGCGCCCAGCTTCTTGAACAGCCGGCGGGCGTGCGTCTTCACCGTGTCCTCGGACAGGAACAGCTCGCGGCCGATCTCCGCGTTGCTGCGGCCGTGGCTCATCCCCTCCAGCACCTGGATCTCACGCGCCGTCAGCGTCGGCGCCGCGCCCATGTCGGGGCTGCGCAGCCGCCTGGGGGCGAGCCGCCAGGTCGGGTCGGCGAGCGCCTGGGTGACGGTGGCCCGCAGCTCGGCGCGCGAGGCGTCCTTGTGCAGGTAGCCGCGGGCGCCGGCGGCCACCGCGAGGGCGACGCCGTCCAGGTCCTCCGCGACGGTCAGCATGATGATGCGCGCGCCCGGGTCGGCCGACAGCAGCCGCCGGACCGTCTCGACCCCGCCGAGGCCGGGCATCCGGACGTCCATCAGGACGAGGTCGGAACGGTCGGCCACCCAGCGGCGGAGGACCTCCTCGCCGTTCGTCGCAGTGGTCACCCGGTCGACACCGGGCACGGTCGCGACCGCCCGGCGAAGCGCCTCCCGGGCGAGCGGGGAATCGTCGCAGACGAGTACGGATGTCATGACCGTCCTCCGCAGCAGATCCGCGTCACGTTGAGCCTCCTGGCTGGTACGAACACTCTCCGACACGGCCGTTCGGCGACGGACCTCGTACCGATCGCCGGGTGTCCCCGCGATCGTTCCCGACGTCCTGCGCCCGCCAACCGCCTCCGCACATCCAACGACCGTCACTCGAATGAGTTACGGCTTTCGGGGCCATCTCCACCACTGTACGTGGCCGGACCGTTACCGATCACCCACCTCGCGGTGCACACGCCGCACTTTTGTGCTGATCGTGCGCGTCGCACGCGCCACGCGCGCCACGGAGCGGAGGACGGCGCACCGGGGGCCACCCGCTTGCCAGATCACGACCACTCAAACGTCCTGCCCCTTTTGCCCGTTTTTATAGCCTATGGAGGGTCATTGACTGTTGTGCCCGACTGTGGATGACTTGTTCACGTAGGTGTCGTAAGTCATATTTCCAGGTGTCCGTACCGGCCGATCGCCGCCTCGCCGAGCCGAGGGGTCCCGAGCCTTGAAGGGAATGAGCCATGGCAGATTTCTCCCGCCTCCCCGGCCCGAACGCAGACCTCTGGGACTGGCAGCTCTCCGCCGCCTGCCGCGGCGTCGACAGCTCGCTCTTCTTCCACCCCGAGGGCGAGCGCGGGGCGGCCCGCAGCTCACGGGAGGCCAGCGCCAAGGAGGTCTGCATGCGCTGCCCGGTACGGGCCCAGTGCGCCGCCCACGCCCTGGCCGTCCGCGAGCCCTACGGCGTCTGGGGCGGTCTGACCGAGGACGAGCGCGAGGAGCTGCTCGGCCGGGCGCGGCACCGGCTGGCCGAGGTCCAGCTGACCCGTCCGGCGGGGCTGCGGCACTGACCCACCGTCGCCGGACCGGATAGAGAAACGTTTCTGCACACGCCGGAGGGCGGCCCGGGCCCGCCGGCGCGGCTCAGCGCGCGGCGGCGGCGTCCGTGAGCCGGTCCAGCATCCGGGCGACCGCCGGCACCTCGGCCAGGTCCGGCAGGGTCAGCGCCACCACCTCGCGCACCGCCGGGCCGCCCGCGACCGCCGACACCGGCACCAGCGCCACCCCGTGGTGGCGCACCGGGTCCAGGGCCAGCCGGGGCAGCACCGCCACCCCGAGCCCCGCCGCCACCAGGCCGACCACCGCGGGGTAGTCGTCGGTGGCGAAGTCGATCCGCGGCGCGAACCCGGCGGCCTCGCACAGCTCCACCAGGTGCCCCCGGCACTGCGGACAGCCGGCGATCCACTGCTCCTGCGAGAGCTGCGCCAGCTCCACCGGGCGGTCGGCGCCCGCCCCGGCCAGCGGATGGCCGGCCGGGACCACCCCGACCAGCGGGTCGTCCAGCAGCGGGCGCACCACCAGGTCCGACCAGTCCGTCGCGGCGGCCGCGGCCGCCGCCTCCAGGGTCGCCTCGGCGCGGGCCTCGCGGGCGGTGGCGTGCGGCGAGGCCGACGGGAGGCCGCCCTGCGAGTGCGGGTGGCGGAAGGCCAGCGCGACCTCGCACTCGCCGGCCCGCAGCATCGCCAGCGCCTCCGGCGGCTCGGCCTCCACCAGCGACACGCGGACCCCCGGATGGTCCGCACGCAACCGGGCGACCGCGGGCGGCACCAGGGTGGAACTCGCGGTCGGGAACGACACCAGCCTGACCCGTCCGGCCCGCAGTCCGGCGATGGCGGCGAGTTCCTCCTCGGCGGCGGACAGCCCGGCCAGGATGCCGTTGGCGTGCTTCACCAGCGCCCGGCCGGCCTCGCTCAGCTGCATGCCGCGCCCGGAGCGGACCACCAGCGGGGTGGCCACCGCCTTCTCCAGCGCCTTCATCTGCTGGCTCACGGCCGGCTGGGTGCAGCCCAGCTCGCGCGCGGCGGCGGAGAAGGAACCGGTCCGGGCGACGGCGCGCAGGACACGGAGGTGGCGGGCTTCGATCATGCCTCAGTTATAAGGCAGCCTTTGGCGTTCGCAAAACCTGGCTGATGAATTCGAGCCCCGCGGGGGCTCCGCCGCCCCCGAGGGTATCCGGCGCCGCGGCAGGGTGCGGACATGCCGGAGGCCCGGCCGCGCCGAAGGGCGCGACCGGGCCTCGGGGCCTGCTGACCGGGGTCAGTGGGAGTGGCCGTGACCGCCGTGCGAGTGGCCGTGGCCGTTGCCCTCGTCCTCTTCCTTCTTCTCCACCACGAGGGTCTCGGTGGTGAGCAGCAGGGAGGCGATGGAGGCGGCGTTCTCCAGGGCGGAGCGGGTGACCTTGACCGGGTCGATGACGCCGGCCTTGACCAGGTCGCCGTACTCGCCGGTGGCGGCGTTGTAGCCGAAGCCCGCCTCCAGGTCGGCGACCTTGGAGGTGATGACGTAGCCCTCGAGGCCGGCGTTCTGGGCGATCCAGCGCAGCGGCTCGGCGAGCGCCTTGCGGACGACCGCGACACCGGTCGCCTCGTCGCCCGACAGGCCCAGGCCGCCGTCCAGCACCTTGGCGGCGTGCACCAGGGAGGCGCCGCCGCCGGCGACGATGCCCTCCTCGACGGCGGCGCGGGTGGCGGAGATGGCGTCCTCGAGGCGGTGCTTGCGCTCCTTGAGCTCCACCTCGGTGGCGGCGCCGACCTTGATGACGCAGACGCCGCCGGCCAGCTTGGCCAGGCGCTCCTGCAGCTTCTCGCGGTCCCAGTCGGAGTCGCTGGCGGCGATCTCGGCCTTGATCTGGCCGACCCGGCCGGCCACGGCGTCGTGGTCACCGGCGCCGTCGACCAGGATGGTCTCGTCCTTGGTGACGGTGACGCGGCGGGCGGTGCCGAGCACCTCGAGGCCGACCTGGTCGAGCTTGAGGCCGACCTCCTCGGAGATCACGGTGCCGCCGGTGAGGACGGCGAGGTCGCCGAGGATCGCCTTGCGGCGGTCGCCGAAGCCCGGGGCCTTGACGGCGACGGCGTTGAAGGTGCCACGGATCTTGTTGACCACCAGGGTCGACAGCGCCTCGCCGTCGACGTCCTCGGCGATGATCAGCAGCGGCTTGGAGGCGCCGCCCTGGAGGATCTTCTCCAGCAGCGGGAGCAGCTCCTGGATGGAGGAGATCTTGCCCTGGTTGATCAGGATGTACGGGTCGTCGAGGATCGCCTCCTGGCGCTCCGCGTCGGTGACGAAGTACGGCGACAGGTAGCCCTTGTCGAACTGCATGCCCTCGGTGAACTCGAGCTCGACGCCGAAGGTGTTGGACTCCTCGACGGTGATCACACCGTCCTTGCCGACCTTGTCGATCGCCTCGGCGATCAGCTCGCCGACCTGGGTGTCCTGTGCGGAGAGGGAGGCGACGGCGGCGACGTCGTCCTTGCCCTCGATCTCACGGGCGATGGACAGCAGGTGCTCGGAGACGGCGGCGACGGCCTTGTCGATGCCCTTCTTGAGGGCGGCCGGGCCGGCGCCGGCGGCGACGTTGCGCAGGCCCTCGTTGACCAGGGCCTGGGCCAGCACGGTGGCGGTGGTGGTGCCGTCACCCGCGACGTCGTTGGTCTTGGTGGCGACCTCCTTGACCAGCTGCGCGCCGAGGTTCTCGTACGGGTCGTCGAGCTCGACCTCACGCGCGATGGTCACACCGTCGTTGGTGATGGTGGGGGCGCCGAACTTCTTGTCGATGACGACGTTGCGGCCCTTGGGGCCGATGGTCACCTTGACCGTGTCGGCCAGCTTGTTCACGCCGCGCTCCAGCGAGCGGCGGGCGTCCTCGTCGAACTGCAGGGTCTTCGCCATGATCCCGATTCCTCAGAAAGTGCCTGGTTTACGTGAGCCAACAACCGCGCCCCGGGCCCCTGTCACTTGAGGACACGGATCCGGGGCGGGCGGAGACGTCTTACTTCTCGATGATGGCGAGAACGTCGCGAGCCGAGAGGACCAGGTACTCCTCGCCCTGGTACTTCACCTCGGTGCCGCCGTACTTCGAGTAGAGCACGATGTCGCCCACGGCGACGTCGAGCGGAAGGCGCTGGCCGTCCTCGAAGCGGCCCGGGCCGACGGCCAGGACGACGCCCTCCTGGGGCTTCTCCTTGGCGGTGTCCGGGATAACCAGGCCGGAGGCCGTGGTGGTCTCGGCGTCGAGCGGCTGGACCACGATGCGGTCCTCGAGCGGCTTGATGGCAACCTTGCTGCTGGTGGTCACGTCCGAGCTCCCCTTCGGAGATTACGGGGTTGTCTAACAGGTAGGTGTCGCGGTGTCCGCAGGCCTGCCGTCGCGGGGGTCAGGCATGCTCCATCGCGTTAGCACTCACCCTGGGGAGAGTGCCAGGAATGACCATAGGCGCCGGTTAGCACTCAGTCAACCAGAGTGCCAATGGCGCGGCCGGTCGTTCGATCCGGGCCGAGTACCCGTACTCATGTGCGGCCCGGGCCGCGGCGGGCAGAATGCGGGGGTGCCCGCCGACTCGCAGACGCCACCACACCCCGGCCCAGGCCCGTCTGACGACGGGTCACCGAGACCGGGCGGCGCCCTCGCGCTCGGTCTGCTGGTGCTCGCGCTGGACGTCTGGCTGGCCGGCCTGGCCGTGCTGTTCCTGCTGCTCTCCGCGGTCAGCCACCCGTTCCCGTGGGTCGACTACCCTGCCGCCGGCGAGCCGGCCGGGCACCACCGGCGGGCGGTGCACACCCCGCTGACGGTCGCCGGGGCGAGCGCGGCGGCGCTCGCCCTCAGCGCGGTACTGCTGGCCCTGCGCCGCCACCGGGCCGCGGCCGCCGTCCAGACCGTCCTGCTGGCCGCGGTGCTGGCGGCGGCGCTGGCCCTCTGGGCGGCCCGGCCCGCGCCGCCGGCCGCCGGGCCCCCGCCGGCCCCGCACGCGCCCTGCCGGCCCGGCGCGGCCTGCTGAGGGCCGGGGCGCCGGGCGGCGGCCGGTGGCACCGCACCGGCTGATCGACAATGGGGGCGTGGAGATCGAATCGTTCCGGGCCCTGCTGACCGACCGGGGCCGCGCGCTGCTGGCCGAACTGCGGGAGTTCACCGCCGGCGAGGAGCTGGCGCTGGCCACCCGGCTGCGCCGGGAGTACCCCGCCGAGCTGGTGCGGGCCGCCTTCGAGCAGGCCCGGCTGCGGCAGCGGGCCCGCGCCAAGTTCGGCGCCGACGCCGACCTCATGTACTTCACGCCCGACGGTGTGGAGCAGGCCACCCGGCGCAGCGTGGCCGAGTGGCGGGCCGGGCGGTTCGCCGCACTCGGGGTGCGGCGGCTGGCGGACCTGTGCTGCGGGATCGGCGGCGACGCCATCGCGCTGGCCCGGGCCGGGGTCGCGGTGCTGGCGGTCGACCGCTCGCCGCTGACCTGCGCGGTGGCCGAGGCCAACGCGGCCGCGCTGGGCCTGGCGGACCTGGTGGAGGTGCGCTGCGCGGACGTGGCCGACGTCGACGTGGCGGGCTTCGACGCGGTGTTCACCGACCCGGCCCGGCGGACCGCGCGCGGGCGGGTCTTCGACCCCGAGGCGTACTCGCCGCCGCTGTCCTGGGCCGTCGAGGCGGCCCGCCGCACCCCGTTCGGCGCGCTGAAGGTGGCGCCGGGCATCCCGCACGAGCTGGTGCCGGAGGGCGCCGAGGCGGAGTGGGTCTCGGACCACGGCGAGGTGAAGGAGGCGGTGCTGTGGTTCGGCACCGGCGCCGCCGAGCCGCACCGGGCCACCCTGCTGCCCGGGGACCACACGCTGGCCGGCGGCCGGCGGCCGGACCCGGACGCCGGCCCGGTCGGCCGCTACCTGTACGAGCCGGACGGCGCGGTGATCCGGGCGCACCTGGTCACCGAGGTGGCGCAGCAGGTCGGCGGCCGGCTGATCGACCCGATGATCGCCTACCTGACCTCCGACCGGCTGGTGCCGACCCCGTACGCGCACGCCTTCGAGCTGACCGACGTGCTGCCGTACAAGGTGAAGGTGCTGAAGGCACTGGTCCGCGAGCGGGCGGCCGGAACCGTGGTGATCAAGAAGCGCGGGGTGTCGGTGGTGCCGGACGAGCTGCGCAGGCAGCTGAAGCCGGCCGGGCCGAACTCGCTGACGGTGATCCTGTGCCGGACCGACGACGGGCCGCTGATGATGCTCGGTCAGCCTGTGGGCGGCTGAATGTAGTCCTCCAGCCGGGCGACCGCGAAGCCCTGCTCCTGGATCCGGCCGAGCAGTTCGCCGAACATCGCGGTCATCGTCTCGCCCTTGAGGTCCTTGGGGCCGCGGAAGTGCGCCAGGATGATGTCGCCGGGCTTCAGCTTCTTGTCGGCGGCCTGGTACTGCATGTCGTGGATCTGCATCGACTCCCGCCACAGCACGATGGCGCGCGGCCCGCACTGCTGGACGGCGGTGTTGACCGAGGCGGTGTTGGCGCCGTCGCCGTAGGGCGGGCGGAACAGCAGCGGGGGCGTGCCGTACTGCTGGGTGAGCGCAGTCTGGGTGTCGCAGACCTCGCTCTTCTGCTTGTCCGGGGTGAGCTTGCTCATCACCGGGTGGTCCACGGTGTGGTTGTGGATGTGGTTCCCGAGGGCCTGCAGCGGTTTGAAGTACCCGTAGTTGTCCTTGACGATGTCGCGGGTCAGGAACATGGAGACCGGCACCTTGAGGTCGGTGAGCATCTCGACGAACTTCGGGTCCTTCTCGGCGCCGTCGTCGATGGTGATGAAGACGACCTTGTCGTGCGTCGGCACCTCGCTGAACACCGGCACCGGGCCGGTCCTGGTCAGCTTGACGGGCTTGTCGGCCGGTGCCGCGGGGGCGGCCGGCAGCGCGGTCAGGCCCCACTTCGACCAGAGCGCGGCACCGGGGACGGGCGCGGCCTGGGCGGCCGGCGCGGCGGAGGACGGCGCCGGACCGCCGGCCGGGGCGGTGGGCGCCGCGGGCGCGGGGGCGGCGGCGGAGGTCCCGCCGGAGCTGCCGCACCCCGTGGCGGTCAGCAGCAGGGCCAAGGCCGCCAGGACATACGTCTTCCGCACCGCGCAACTCCCCCGGGCCGTTCAGCTCACTCTCAGGAATGAACGCTACTCGACGTGTTGACTGGTGAACGACCACCGGTGGACGGGTCGGGCGAGCAGTTCTGACGGCGGGTCGGGCACGGCCGCGGGCTCCCCCGCCCACCAGGTGATCAGCAGCACCCGCTCACCGGGCGCACCGAACACCTCGGCCCGCTCCGGTCCGGCCGGGCCGCGCAGCGCGGGCAGCGCCTCGGACCGGACCCAGGCGGCGAGTTCGGCGGCCCGGCCGCCGGCCGCCCGGGCCTCCCACATCAGCGCCGTGGTCACGGCTTCAGCGCGCGGTGGGCGTGGGCGTGCAGGTCCCCGTGCGGCACCGAGACCTCGGTGACCGGCAGCGAGGAGTCCGCCGACAGGTCGAAGGCGGACGGCGCGCGGTCGCGCCGGACCATCTCGGAGCCGAGTGCGGCCACCATCGCGCCGTTGTCGGTGCACAGGCCCGGGCGCGGCACCCGCAGCACGATGCCCGCCTTGTCGCAGCGCTGCTGGGCCATCTCGCGCAGCCGCGAGTTGGCCGCCACCCCGCCGCCGATCATCAGGTGGTCGACGCCGTTGTCCTTGCAGGCCCGGACCGCCTTGCGGGTCAGCACGTCCGTGACGGCCTCCTGGAAGGAGGCGGAGACGTCGGCAATCGGCACCTCCTCGCCGGCCCGGCGCTTCGCCTCCACCCAGCGGGCGACCGCGGTCTTCAGGCCGGAGAAGGAGAAGTCGTACGCCGGGTCGTTGGCGTTGCTCAGTCCCCGCGGGAAGGCGATCGCCTTCGGGTCGCCGTCCCGGGCGGTCCGGTCGACCACCGGGCCGCCGGGGAAGCCCAGTCCGAGCACCCGGGCGACCTTGTCGAAGGCCTCGCCGGCCGCGTCGTCGATGGTCGCGCCGAGCGGGCGGACGTCGGTGGTGATGTCCGAGCTGAGCAGCAGCGAGGAGTGCCCGCCGGAGACCAGCAGCGCCATCGTCGGCTCGGGCAGCCGGCCGTGCTCCAGCTGGTCGACGCAGATGTGCGAGGCGAGGTGGTTGACCCCGTACAGCGGCTTGTCCAGCGCCCAGGCGTACGCCTTGGCGGCGCTGACCCCAACCAGCAGCGCGCCGGCCAGGCCGGGGCCTGCGGTCACGGCGATGCCGTCCAGGTCGGTGGCCTTCACCCCGGCGGTGTCCAGCGCCCGCTGGATGGTCGGGATCATCGCCTCCAGGTGCGCCCGGCTGGCGATCTCGGGGACCACCCCGCCGAAGCGGGCGTGGTCGTTGACGCTGGAGGCGACCGCGTCGGCCAGCAGCGTGGTGCCGTGGACGATGCCGACGCCGGTCTCGTCGCAGGAGGTCTCGATGCCGAGGACGAGCGGTTCGTCAGCCATGGTCCGGGTCCTTCGATTCGTGCTCGGGGTGGTACGTGGGGTGGTCGAGGCGCATCACCAGCGCGTCGACGTCGGCGGGCTGGTAGTAGCCGCGGCGGACGCCGACCGGCTGGAAGCCGAAGCGCTCGTACAGCCGCTGGGCGCGCAGGTTGTCGACCCGGACCTCCAGCAGCAGTTCCTCGCAGCCGCGCCGGGCGGACTCCTCGACCAGGCCGGCCAGGAGCGTGGCGCCGAGGCCGGTGCCCTGGTGGCCCGGGGCGACCGCGATGGTCTGGACGTCGCCCTCGGCGCCGACCGCCATCAGGCCCGCGTAGCCGGTGATCGCACCGTCGGGGGTCTGGGCGACGGTGTAGTGCCGGGTGCCGCCGGGGTGGGTCTCGGCCAGCTCGGACCAGTACATCGCGGGCGACCAGGCGTCCTCGGGGAACAGCTCGAGTTCGAGCGCCATCACCGGCTCGATGTCCCACCAGCGCATCCGGCGCAGCGTGACGGCGGGGCTCACGCCGGGAGCACCGCCTTGTAGCCGGCCGGCACCTGGGCGTCCGGGCGGCGCAGGTACAGCGGCACGTTGGGCAGCAGCTCGCGGCCGGCCGCCAGCTCGGCGACGGCGAACGCGGCCAGCGCGCCCGCCGAGACGTGCTGCGGACCGCGGGCGCCCGGGAACGCGTCCGGGTAGAGCAGCGCACCGGCGCCGACGGCCTGCGCCGCCGGGGTCAGCTCGGCCGGGCGGTCCACCGCCGGGCCCTCGACCCGGGTGCCCTCGGCGTCGTAGGAGGCCCAGTAGACCTCCTTGCGGCGGGCGTCGGTGGCCACCGTGAACGGCCCGGTCAGCCCCTCGGCGCGGGCCTGGTGGGCGATGGCGTCCAGGGTGCAGACGCCGTGCACCGGCAGGCCGAGCGCGTGGCCGAGCGCGGCCGCGGTGACCAGGCCGACCCGCAGGCCGGTGTACGGGCCGGGGCCGACGCCCACCGCCAGGCCGGTCAGCTCGCGCTTGTCCACGCCCGCCGTGCGCAGCACGTCCTCGATGGTCGGCAGGAGCAGTTCGCCGTGGCGCCGGGCGTCCACCTGGTACGACTCGGCGAGGACGGCCGTGCCGTCGTGGACGGCGGCCGTGACGGCGGGGGTGGCGGTGTCGAACGCAAGCAGCAGCACGGTTCCAAGGTTAGAGGGTCCGCCGGGGCCGACCGTCCGCCCGCCTGTGCGAGCCGGGGAACACGCGATCGGATCGGTCCGAAAAGCCCGGTCGGACCTGGCACGATGAGCTCAGGTACTGGCCCCGGGCGCGCAGGTCCCGGGCGAGCAGCGGGAGCAGACGTGGCGAAGCTGGGCGCTGGATTGGCGGTCACCGGTCTCACCCTGGGGGCGATGGCCGCGGTCGGCCTGCTCGCCTTCCAGGCGAACGGCGCCCAGGAGCGGGCGCTGGAGGCCGGGTACACGCCGCCGGTGGCACCGCTGACCTCGGCCGCGGCCCGCGCCACCGCGCCGCCCACCCCGCCGCTGCCCGCCAACTCCGGTTCCGGGCTGCGGGTGGTCTACTCGCTGGGCGCCAAGCAGGTCTGGCTGGTCGACCCGCGGAAGAACCCGCAGGTGACGGCGGCGTTCACGGTGGTGCCCGGCTCGGTCTCGCCGCCCGTGGGCAGCTACCCGGTGTACAGCCGGACAGCGGCGGGCACCGGCACCGACGGCAAGAAGATCGAGCACGTGGTGCGCTTCTCCCAGCAGGGCGCGGTGTTCGGCTTCAGCGCGGCGGTCGACGACGCGTCCCCCTCGCCGTCCGCCGGGAAGCCCGTGCCGTCCGCGAGCCCCGACCAGAAGGCGGCCGACCCGAAGGCGAAGACCGGCGGGATCCGCTCCAGCCGGGCCGACGGGCAGCTGCTCTGGGACTTCGCACCGGCCGGCACCACGGTGGTCGTCGTCCCCTGACCCCCCCCGTCCGGGCAACCCCCGTCCGGGCCGCGCGGGCGGCCCGGGTCAGGCCGCGCGCGGGTGGCTGAGGCCGGGGCGCGGCGGCTCGGTCCTGGCCGCTCCGGGCCGCACCTCCCGGGACCGGGCGGGCGGGGTGGAGACGGCGGCGGCGGCCGCGCAGGCGGCCAGCAGGGCGCTCATCGGCACGGCCGCGGGCGCGGGCCCGGCGGAGGTACCGGTCGAGGTGCTCGTCGTGGTGCGCGTCATGACGGGAGGCTCCCTAGTTAGGCATACCTAACCACAGCGCATCCATCCCATCACGCCCGGCCGCCCGCCCGCAACACCTTCCCGACAGCCTGTCGGGAAACTCAGTCCCGCTCACCCAGCCGGGCCAGCGCGCCGTCGTCCCAGCGGGTGCCCAGACCGGTGAAGGTGACCCGGCGCGGATCGCTGTCCTCGGTGGCGCTGCCGCCGATCGCCCGCTCGATCCGGACCTCCAGCCGGTCCTCGGAGAGCTCCTCGACCTTGCCCTCGCCCCACTCCACCACCACCACCGAGTCCGGCAGCGAGACGTCCAGGTCCAGGTCCTCCATCTCGTCCAGCCCGCCGCCGAGCCGGTAGGCGTCCACGTGGACCAGCGCCGGGCCGCCGACCAGCGACGGGTGCACCCGGGCGATCACGAAGGTCGGCGAGGTGACCGCGCCGCGCACCCCCAGGCCCTCCCCCAGGCCCCGGGTCAGGGTGGTCTTGCCGGCCCCCAGCTCACCGGAGAGCAGCACCAGGTCGCCCGGCCGCAGCAGGCCGGCCAGCTCACGGCCGAGCCCGGTCATCAGCTCGGGGGTGGCGACGGTGACGGTGGTTCGGGTGCCCATGGTCGTGCGATGCCCTTCGTCCGGGATGGCGCCGCCCGGCGCGGCGGCTCCCGCTACGGTGCCACACCCCGGACCGCGGCCGCGCACCGCTCAGTCCAGCAGCTCGCGGACGGCCTCCGGCAGCGGCGCCGCGTGCGCCTGGCCGGCCGCCCGGACCAGCAGCGCAGCCAGCTGCCGGTCCACCACCTCGGGGCGCTCCAGCATCACCAGGTGGCCCGCGTCCTCGACCAGCACCAGCTCGGCGCCGGGCAGCCGCGCGGCGATCGCCTCGCTGTGCTCGGGCGGGGTGAGCAGGTCCTTGGTCCCGGCCAGCACCAGGGTGGGGACACCGTCCAGGGCCGACAGCGCCGCCGTCTTGTCGTGCGCGGAGAACGCCGGGTAGAACTCGGCGACCACGTCGATCGGGGTGGCGTCCAGCAGCTGCTCGGCGAACCGGGCCACCGACGGGTCCACGTCCTTGGAGCCGAACGAGAACCGGCGGTAGAACACGCCGGTCACATCGGCGCCGAACCTGCGGGTGGCCTCCACCAGCTCGACCTGCCTGCCGAGCAGCCGCACCACGCCCGGGGCGACCCGGCGCATCAGCCGCGCCCCCGCCACCGGCAGGCCGAAGGTGACGGAGTCCCAGTCGCCGGCCAGCGTGCCAATCAGCGCGACCCCGGCGATCCGTCCCGCGGCCTCGGGCCCGGACGTCCCGGGCGTCCCCGGTGTCCCGGTCGTCCCCGGTGTCCCGGCGCCGAACAGCTCCGGGTGCTGCGCGGCGAGCGCCATCACGGTCATCCCGCCCATCGAGTGGCCCACCAGCACCACCGGGCCCTCGGGCACCACCGCGTCCAGCACCGCCTTCAGGTCGGCGCCGAGCTGGTCGATCGAGGCGGGTTCGCCGGCCACGTAGGACCGCGACCGCTCGGAGCGGCCGTGGCTGCGCTGGTCCCAGAAGACCAGCCGCACCGACTCACGCAGCACCGCCCGCTGGAAGTGCCAGCTGTCCTGGTTCAGGCAGTAACCGTGGCAGAACACCACGGTCAGCGGCGGCGCGGCCGGCGCCGGCGCGACGCCGAAGCTCTTCCGGCTGCCGGCCCGCACCAGCGCCCCGGAGCCGCCGAGCAGCCCCGGCAGCCCGGCCCGGTCCACCGGCGCCTCGGGCCGCCGGCGGGCGAACCAGCCGCGCCGCGGCGCCGGGCCCTCCTCCGGGCGCACCTGCACCGGGTCCGGCCAGCCGACGCCGTCCAGCTCCACGTACAGCTCGGTGCCGTCGGGGGCGGTCACCGTGCGCGGCCGGCCGCGCAGCGAACCGAACGGCGCCGCCGCGGCCAGCTCCTCGCGGGCCCGGCGGCGCATCGAGCGGCCGACCGTCAGCCGCTCTATCGCCACCCCGGCGGCGGCGCCCGCCGCCACCACGCCCAGCGAGATACCGATCAGCCCGGCCCGGCTCACCCCGGCCGAGGCCGAACCGGCGGCCTTCGCCACCGCCGCCACCGGGTTGCCGCTCGCGCCGGACTCGGTCATGAGCGGGTGCCGCCCACGTAGCGGCGCGGCACCCGGGCGCCGATCCGGGTGATGATCTCGTACGCGATGGTGCCGCAGGCCCGGCCCCAGTCCTCGGCGGTCGGCTCACCGTGCTCCCCGGTACCGAACACCAGCACCTCCTCGCCGACCGGCGGGGTGTCACCGCCGAGGTCGACGACGAACTGGTCCATCGCCACCCGGCCCGCGACCGTCCGCCACTTGCCGCCGATCAGCACCGGGCCGGTGCCGCTGGCGTGCCGCGGGATGCCGTCCGCGTAGCCGACCGGCACCAGGCCCAGGGTGGTCGGGCCGGGGGTCGTGTAGTGGTGGCCGTAGCTGACCCCGTGGCCGCCGGGGACGGTCTTCACCAGCGCGAGCCGGGCGGTCAGCGACATCACCGGGCGCAGGCCGAAGTCGGCCGGGGTCCCGACCTCCGGCACCGGCGACAGGCCGTACATCGCGAGGCCGGTGCGGACCAGGTCGTAGTGCGAGGCCGGCAGCAGCAGGGTGGCCGGCGAGTTGGCCAGGTGCCGCACCTCGGGGCGCACCCCCGCCCGCTCGGCGTGGGCCAGCGCCGCCTCGAAGGAGTCCAGCTGGGCCTGGATCGAAGGGTGGCCGGGCTCGTCGGCGGCCGCGAGGTGCGACCACAGGCCGACCACCTCGATCAGGCCCTCGGCCTGCGCGCGCAGCGCGGCGGCCACCAGGTCGGGCCAGTCGTGCGGCTGGCAGCCGTTGCGGCCGAGGCCGGTGTCGGCCTTCAGGTGCACCCGGCCCGGCACCCCGGTCTCCCGGACCGCCGCCACCAGCTCGTCCAGGGCCCAGCGGGCGCTGACCGAGACGTCGATCCGCGCGTGCAGCGCCTGCTGCCAGGGACCGCCCGGCGTCCACAGCCAGCACAGGATGCGGGCCTGCTCGGGCCCGATCCCCGCGGCACGCAGCGCGAGCGCCTCCTCGGGCATCGCCGTACCGAGCCAGCCGATGCCCGCCGCGACCGCCTCCCGGGCGCACCGCACCGCACCGTGGCCGTAGGCGTCCGCCTTGACCACGGCCATCAGCGCAGGGCCGGCGGTACGGGCGCGCAGCGCGTCCAGGTTGCCCCGCAGGGCGCCCAGATCGATGGTCGCCTCGGCTCGCGCCCCCTGCGCGAGGACGGCCGTACCGGTGGTGTTCGCAGTTGTCATCGCGTATCAGTCTCCCAGACCGCCGCCGTTGCCCCGTGAACGGCCCGCGGGGACGTGGCGGTGGACCTGCGAAGACGCTCCGCGAGGGCGGCCGGGTTCCGTGCGGGGGCGGCACGGGCGGGGGCTCGCGGCCTCCGGCAGGGGCACCCCGGTGCACCCGGGACGTGTGCCGGGCGGCTGCTCGGGGGCATGGGCCCCAGCCCCTGCGGTGGTGCCGAACGGGCTCTCGGGGCGCGGACACCGGGCTGCCCCGCCGAGCTCGCGCAGTTCCTCTCCCGGCCTCCGGCCGGGGGTGCCCCCAGCGCCCCTGGGGCCCTCTGGGGAATCGCCGTGGGGGTCAGGCGGGGGGCTGGTGGACGGCTTGCCAGGCGGGGCGGAGGGCGGTGGCGACTGCCATCGCGGTGGTCGGGGTGTCGCCGTGGGCGGCGGTGCGGCCGGCCAGGCCGTGGAGGTAGGCGGCTGCGGAGGCCGCGTCGAAGGCGCCGAGGCCGGCGGCGAGGAGGGAGCCGGCCAGGCCGGAGAGGACGTCGCCGCTGCCGGCCGTGGCGAGCCAGGGCGTCCCGGTCGGGTTCACCCGGGCCGGGCCGGCCGGGTCGGCCACCACCGTGGTCGAGCCCTTGAGCAGGACGGTCGCGCCGTACGCCGCCGCCAGCCGCCGGGCGGTCGCAAGCCGCGTCGCGGCGAGGTCCCGGGCGAGCGGCGGCGCCCCGCCGTCCGCCCCGGCCAGCAGCCGGGCGGCCTCCCCGGTGTGCGGGGTGAGCAGGACCGGCGCCGTACGTCCGGCGAGCGCGGCCGGACCGAGCCGGGCGAGTTCGGTCAGCCCGTCGGCGTCCACCAGCACCGGGACGTCGGTGGCCAGCGCCTGCGCCAGCGCATCCGCGGCGCCGTCCCCGCCGCCGGGTCCGACCACCCAGGCCTGGACCCGCCCGGCGTCGGCCGGTCCGCCGGTGCTGACCAGGGCTTCGGGGAAGCGCCGCACCACCTCCTCGGCCGCCGTCCCCGCGTACCGCACCGCGCCCGCCCCGCCGCGCAGCGCGCCCGCCACCGCGAGCACCGCCGCCCCCGGGTACCGGGCCGAGCCGGCCGCGATGCCGGCCACCCCGCGCCGGTACTTGTCGCTCTCCGCCGACGGCCGGGGCAGCAGGGCGGCCACATCCGCGTGCTGGAGCGCCGTCACCGGCGCCTCGGGCAGGGTCAGTCCGATGTCCACCAGGTGCACCACCCCCGCGTACGAGGCGCCGGGGTCGATCAGCAGCCCGGGCTTGTGGGTGCCAAAGCAGACCGTGACGTCCGCCCGCAGGGCGGCCCCGTCGACCTGCCCGGTGTCGGCGTCCACCCCGCTCGGCACGTCCACCGCGACCACCGGGCCGCGCCGTTCCATCGAGGCGTACGGCTGCGCCCCGGGCCGCAGGCCGCCGCGGCCGCCGATCCCGACGATGCCGTCCAGCACCAGGTCGGCCCGCCCGAACTCGACCGGGTCGTCGGTCACCCGCCCGCCGGCGGCCCGCAGCGCGGCCAGCCCACCCGCGTGCACCCGCTCCGGCGACAGCAGGACGGCCCGTACCCGCGCCCCGCGCCGGGCCAGCCGGGCGGCCGCGTACAGCGCGTCGCCGCCGTTGTCGCCGCTGCCGGCCAGCACCAGGACCCGGCTGCCGTACACCCGGGGCAGCAGCTGCGCGCAGGTGGCGGCGAGCCCCGCGGCGGCCCGCTGCATCAGGGTGCCTTCCGGCAGCCGGGCCATCAGTTCGGCCTCCGCCGCCCGGACCTGTTCGACGGTGTGTGCGTAACGCATCCGCTGCCTCCCGCGGCTCAGCCTTCGGCGATCACCACCGCCGACGCTACGCCCGCGTCATGACTGAGCGACACGTGCCACGACCGGACGCCGAGTTCGGCGGCGCGCGCCGCCACCGTCCCGGTGACCTTGAGCACCGGGCGGCCGGAGGGCTCGACGCTCACCTCGGCGTCCGTCCACTTCAGTCCGGGCGGCGCGCCAAGTGCCTTGGCCAGCGCTTCCTTCGCGGCGAACCGGGCCGCCAGCGAGGCCCCGCCGCGGCGCGCCCCCGACGGGAGGACCAGCTCGGCCTCGGTGAACAGCCGGTCCGCCAGCTGGGGCGTGCGCTCCAGCGACGCCTCGAACCGGTCGATGGCCGCCACATCGATCCCGACCCCGATGATCAAGCTGAACTCCTCCGTCGCAACCGCCCGTGGCCCGGACCTTACGGCACACTTTCGGGTGAGAACCCCTCCGATCCCCCGCCTGCCCCGGTCCGTACACCTACCGTGTTGCGCGGCAACCCCCAGCAGGAGGGAGAAGGGCCATGGTCGCCATGCCAGCCGTCGAGCACCCGTTGTCCGGGGACGATGTCCTCAGGGCCTTCCTGGAACTGGACACACCGGCCGGCTTCAAGGCCGAGCTGATCGAAGGGGAGATCGTCGTGAGTCCACCGCCGGACGGCGATCACGAGGACACCGTCGCCAGGTTCGCCCGGGCCGTCGCCCGGCAGGCCGCGGACGAGTTGTACGTCAGCGGAGGAAAGGGCCTCAGGACGCCGCGCGGCCGGTTCATCCCGGACGCGGCGGTCGCACCGGTGGGCCACTTCCGGGCGCAGGAGCCGTGGGCCGATCCTGCCGGCGTACTCCTGGTGCTGGAGGTCACCTCGACCAACCCGGGCAAGGACCGCGAGGCCAAGCGCCTCGGGTACGCCTCGGCCGGCATCCCCTGTTACCTGCTGATCGACCGCGACGAGTCGCACGCCACCCTGTTCACGGACCCGGCGGACGGGGACTACACCGCCCACATCCAGGTCCCGTTCGGCAAGCCGCTCGACCTGCCGGCGCCGTTCTCGTTCGCGTTGGACACGGCGCCCCTGCGCTGACGGCGGGGGCGCCGTGTCCGGCGGGACTACTCGACCGACTACTCGACCGTGACGGACTTCGCCAGGTTGCGCGGCTGGTCCACCTCGTGGCCCTTGGCGGTGGCCAGCTCGCAGGCGAAGACCTGCAGCGGCACCGTCGAGACCAGCGGCTGGAGCAGCACCGGGGTGACCGGGATGCGGATCAGGTGGTCGGCGTACGGCGCGACCGCCTCGTCGCCCTCCTCGGCGATCACGATGGTGCGCGCGCCGCGGGCCCGGATCTCCTGGATGTTGGAGACGATCTTGTCGTGCAGGATCGACCGGCCGCGCGGCGACGGGACGACCACCACGACCGGCAGCCCCTCCTCGATCAGCGCGATCGGGCCGTGCTTGAGCTCGCCCGCCGCGAAGCCCTCGGCGTGCATGTACGCCAGCTCCTTGAGCTTGAGCGCACCCTCCAGGGCGACCGGGAAGCCGACGTGGCGGCCGAGGAACAGCACCGACTTGGCGTCGGCCAGCGAGCGGGCCAGCTCACGGACCGGCTCCATGGTCTCCAGGACCTGCTCGACCTGCTTCGGCGCGTCGGAGAGCTCGCGGATCACCGCGGAGATCTCGTCGCCCCACTTGGTGCCGCGCACCTGGCCGAGGTAGAGCGCGACCAGGTAGCAGGCCACCAGCTGGGTCAGGAACGCCTTGGTGGAGGCGACCGCGACCTCGGGGCCGGCGTGGGTGTAGAGCACCGCGTCGGACTCGCGCGGGATGGTCGAGCCGTTGGTGTTGCAGATCGCCAGCACCTTGGCGCCCTGCTCGCGGGCGTGCCGCAGGGCCATCAGGGTGTCCATGGTCTCGCCGGACTGCGAGATCGCGACGACCAGGGTGCGGTCGTTCATGATCGGGTCGCGGTAGCGGAACTCGGAGGCGACCTCGACCTCGCACGGGATCCGGGTCCAGTGCTCGATCGCGTACTTGGCGATCATGCCGGCGTGGAACGCGGTGCCGCAGGCCACGATGACGACCTTGTCGACCTCGCGCAGCACCTGGTCCGGGATGCGCAGCTCGTCCAGGGTCAGCCGGCCGTCGGTGCCGATCCGGCCCAGCAGGGTGTCGGCGACCGCCTTCGGCTGCTCGGCGATCTCCTTGAGCATGAAGTAGTCGTAGCCGCCCTTCTCGGCGGCGGAGGCGTCCCAGTCGACGTGGTACTCGCGCACCTCGGCGGGGGTGCCGTCGAAGTTGGTGATGGTCACCCCGCCGTGGCGCAGCTCCACGACCTGGTCCTGGCCGAGCTCGATCGCCTCGCGGGTGTGCGCGATGAAGGCGGCGACGTCCGAGGCGAGGAAGTTCTCGCCCTCGCCGCGGCCGACCACCAGCGGCGAGTTGCGGCGGGCGCCGACCACCACGTCGGGGGCGTCGGCGTGCACCGCGACCAGGGTGAAGGCGCCGTCGAGCTGGCGGCAGACCACCCGCATGGCCTCGGCCAGGTCGCCGTCGTAGGCCTCGCCGAGCAGGTGCGCGACCACCTCGGTGTCGGTCTCCGAGCGCAGGGTGTGGCCGCGCTCGGCGATCGCCGCCCGCAGCTGGGCGAAGTTCTCGATGATGCCGTTGTGGACGACCGCGACCCGCTCGGTGTCGTCCAGGTGGGGGTGGGCGTTGGCGTCCGTCGGACCGCCGTGGGTGGCCCACCGGGTGTGGCCGATGCCCGTGGTGCCGGCCGCGAGAGGGGTCTCGGCCAGCGACTTCTGAAGGTTGACGAGCTTCCCGGCCCGCTTGTCCGTGGCAAGGCTCCACTGCCCGTCGGAGCCCTGCGTCTGCACCGCCACACCGGCCGAGTCGTACCCGCGGTACTCCAGCCGCTGCAGACCTGCGATCACTACGTCCAGGGCCTGCTGGGGCCCTACATATCCAACAATTCCGCACATGTGCGCCAGCATATGCGGGCAGGCGTTCCCCTCCGTTCACGGCTGCCGCCCCGGCGGGTGACCGACACCACAGCACCCGCCCGGCCCCGCACGGCCCACAATGGAGGATGTGCTGACCGAACTCTGTACCCGGGGCGCTCCCGCCACCCCCACCCCGTCCCCGTACGTGGACCTGGACCGGGCGGAGTGGAGCGCCCTGCGCGAGCGGACCCCGCTGCCCCTGACCGCCGAGGAGGTCGAGCGGCTGCGCGGCCTCGGCACCGCCCTCGACCTCGACGAGGTCCGGGACGTCTACCTGCCGCTGTCCCGGCTGCTCAACCTCTACATCCACGCCACCCACGAACTGCGCGGCGCGGTCGGCACCTTCCTGGACGTCGCCGACACCGAGCGGGTGCGCACCCCGTTCGTGATCGGTGTGGCCGGCTCGGTGGCGGTCGGCAAGTCCACCACCGCCCGCCTGCTGAAGGCCCTGCTGGCCCGCTGGCCGGAGCACCCCCGGGTCGAACTGGTCACCACCGACGGCTTCCTGCTGCCCAACGCGGAGCTGCGCCGCCGCGGCCTGATGGCCCGTAAGGGCTTCCCCGAGTCGTACGACCGCAGGGCGCTGATGCGCTTCGTCGCGGACGTGAAGGCCGGCAAGGAGCGGGTCTCGGCGCCGGTCTACTCGCACCTGGTGTACGACATCGTGCCGGACGAGCGCCTCACCGTGGAGCGCCCGGACATCCTGATCGTCGAGGGCCTGAACGTCCTTCAGCCGGCCCTGCCCGGCACCGACGGCCGCACCCGCCTCGCGGTCGCCGACTACTTCGACTTCTCGATCTACGTCGACGCCCGCACCGACGACATCGAGAGCTGGTACCTGTCGCGCTTCAAGAAGCTGCGCGACACCGCCTTCCAGGACCCGAACTCCTACTTCCGCCGCTTCACCGAGGTGCCGGAGGAGGAGGCGATGGACTACGGCCGCCAGGTCTGGCGCACCATCAACAAGCCCAACCTGCTGGAGAACGTGCTGCCCACCCGCGGCCGGGCCACCCTGGTGCTGCAGAAGGGCGCCGACCACAAGGTCCGCCGGGCGCTGCTGCGCAAGCTCTGACCCCGCGCCACCCCGAAGCGCCGCCGCCCCGGAACACCGGTGCCCCGAAACACCGTCAGCGCGCCTCCCGCGGGAGGCGCGCTGACGTGCGTTCAGGACGGAAGTCAGCCCAGGTGGGTGCGGACCGCCTCGGCGAGGCGCTCGGCGACGGCCTTGGCCTGCACCTCGTCGGCGGCCTCCACCATCACCCGCACCAGCGGCTCGGTGCCGGACGGCCGCAGCAGCACCCGGCCGGTGGCGCCCAGCTCGGTCTCGGCCTCGGAGACCGCGGCGGCCAGCTCCAGCGAGCTGGCGACCCGGGTCCGGTCGACGCCCTTGACGTTGATCAGTACCTGCGGCAGCCGGGTCATCACCTCGGCCAGCTCGGCCAGCGACTGCTTGGTCGCGGCGAGCCGGGCGCCCAGCATCAGACCGGTCAGGGTGCCGTCGCCGGTGGTGGCGTGGTCCAGCAGGATGACGTGGCCGGACTGCTCGCCGCCGAGGGCGAAGCCGTGCTGCTTCATCTCCTCCAGCACGTAGCGGTCGCCGACCGCGGTCTGCACCAGGTCGATGCCCTCGCGCTCCATGGCCAGCTTGAAGCCCAGGTTGGACATCACGGTGGCGACCGCGGTGTTGCGGCGCAGCGTGCCGGCCTCACGCATGGCGACGGCGAGGATCGCGATGATCTGGTCGCCGTCCACCTCGTTGCCGTCCGCGTCGGCGGCCAGGCAGCGGTCGGCGTCGCCGTCGAGGGCGATGCCGAGGTCGGCCCGGTGCTCGCGCATGGCGGTCCGGAGCTTGTCCAGGTGGGTGGAGCCGACGCCGTCGTTGATGTTCAGGCCGTCGGGCTCGGCGCCCAGCGTGTAGACCACCTCGGCGCCGGCCCGGGCGAACGCCTCCGGGGCGACCCGGGCGGCGGCGCCGTGCGCGCCGTCGATGACGACCTTCACGCCGTCCAGGCGGTTCGGCAGCACCGCGACCAGGTGCGCGACGTAGCGGTCGAAGCCCTCGGTGTACTGGCGGACCCGGCCGACGGCGGCGCCGGTCGGGCGCTTCCAGTCCTCGTCGGTGCCGACGCCGTAGCGGTGGTAGTGCTCCTCGATGGCGTCCTCGATGGCGTCGTCCAGCTTGTGGCCGCCGCGGGCGAGGAACTTGATGCCGTTGTCGGGCATCGCGTTGTGGCTGGCGGAGAGCATCACGCCGAAGTCCGCGCCGAGCGAGCCGGTCAGGTACGCCACGGCCGGGGTGGGCAGCACGCCGACCCGGAGCACGTCCACGCCGGCGCTGGCAAGGCCCGCGATCACGGCGGCCTCCAGGAACTCCCCGGAGGCACGCGGGTCCCGCCCGACCACGGCGACCGGGCGGTGGCCGTCGAAGGCCCCCGCGTCGCCGAGCACGTGGGCTGCCGCCACCGACAGGCCCAGGGCCAGTTCCGCGGTCAGGCCCTCGTTGGCCACACCACGAACCCCATCCGTACCGAAGAGTCGTCCCATGCTTCCGTCCTTTGTCCGCCCCTGCTGGCAAATCATCGACCGCTCCCGCCTTCGTACCAGGCCCGGGGAGCACGACGCCCCGGAGTACACGAGGTACTCCGGGGCGTACGAGGCACACCCGAGGGCGCGCACCACCAGGGCGGCACGCACCCCCCGGCGCGACTAGCGCTTGCTGTACTGCGGGGCCTTGCGGGCCTTCTTGAGACCGGCCTTCTTGCGCTCGACGGCACGCGCGTCACGCATCAGGAAGCCGGCCTTCTTCAGCGCGGCGCGGTTGTTGTCCACGTCGGCCTCGTTCAGGGCGCGGGCCACGCCGAGGCGCAGCGCGTAGGCCTGACCGGAGACGCCGCCACCCGCGATGCGGGCCACGACGTCGTAGCGGCCGTCGAGCTCGAGGAGCTTGAACGGCTCGTTCACGGTCTGCTGGTGCACCTTGTTGGGGAAGTAGTTCTCCAGGGTGCGGCCGTTGATCTTCCACTTGCCGGTGCCGGGGACGATGCGCACGCGGGCGATCGCCTCCTTGCGGCGGCCGAGGCCGGCGCCCGGGGTGGCCTCGCCGAAGCGGCCGGCCAGCGACTCAGTGCTGTACTCGGTCTCGGAGGTGTACTCGTCGACGTTCTCGTCGAACTCGACCTCGAGGGTGTTCTCGATGGCAGTCTCGGCCACGGTGTTCCTCAGCTCCTGCTGTTCAGTGATGGGGTTGGGTGGCCGGAATTACTGCGCGACCTGGGTGATCTCGAACGGCACCGGCTGCTGCGCAGCGTGCGGGTGCTGGTCGCCCGAGTAGACCTTCAGCTTGGAGAGCATCTGGCGGCCCAGGCTGTTCTTGGGGAGCATGCCCTTGATGGCCTTCTCGACGGCCTTCTCGGGGTTCTTGTCGAGCAGCTCGTCGTAGCGGACCGAGCGGAGACCGCCCGGGAAGCCGCTGTGGCGGTACGCCAGCTTCTGGGTCTTCTTGTTACCCGAGAGGTGCACCTTGTCAGCGTTGATGATGATGACGAAGTCACCGGTGTCAACGTGCGGCGCGTAGATCGCCTTGTGCTTGCCTCGCAGGATGGAGGCGGCCTGGGAGGCCAGGCGGCCGAGCACGACGTCGTTCGCGTCGATGACGTGCCACTGACGCTGGACGTCGCCGGGCTTGGGGCTGTACGTACGCACGGTCGTAGCCTTCGCTTTTCAGTGAGTGTGTCCTTGACAGGAGCACGCTGGACGAGGAGATCAGCCTTGCCCGCTCTGGACGCAATTCAGAGGAGGGCCGCTGAACATCGGCCTGGTGTCTCCGGCGTACCGACCTCTCACGTGAGATGGAGCGAGCCAATACGCACAACAAGGGCCCAGACTACCGGCCCGGCACGCACGGGTCAAAAACGCCCGGCTCCCCCGCCCGGCCCCCCGCTCAGCGCTCCCGCACCACCCGGGTCTCGTCCCAGACCGGCTCCGGCGCCTCGTAGACCCGCCCGTCCGAGCCGAACACCAGGAAGCGGTCGAAGCTGCGGGCGAACCAGCGGTCGTGGGTGACGCAGAGCACGGTCCCGTCGAAGGACTCGAGCCCCTCCTGCAGCGCCTCGGCGCTCTCCAGGTCCAGGTTGTCGGTCGGCTCGTCCAGCAGCAGCGCGGTGACGCCGGACAGCTCCAGCTTGAGGATCATCAGCCGGGCCTGCTGGCCGCCGGAGAGCGACTCGAACTTCTGCTCCTCCTGCCGGTCCAGCTCGTAGCGGCGCAGCACGCCCATCGCGGCGCCGCGGCTGAGCGCGTGCTCCTCCTCCACGATCGAGCGCACGGTACGGCCGAACAGCTCGGGATGGGCGTGGGTCTGCCGGAAGTGGCCGGGCACCACCCGGGCGCCGAGCTTCCAGGTGCCGGAGTGCTTCACCGTGTCGTCGCCGGCCAGCATCCGCAGGAAGTGCGACTTGCCGGAGCCGTTGGAGCCGAGCACCGCGACCCGCTCGCCGTAGAAGACCTCCAGGTCGAACGGCTTCATCAGGCCGGTCAGCTCCAGGCCCTCCAGGGTGAGCGCCCGCACGCCGGTGCGGCCGCCCTTGAGGCGCATGGTGATGGACTGCTCGCGCGGCGGCTCCTCCGGCCGGCCGGCCTCCTCGAACTTCTTCAGCCGGGTCTGCGCGGCCGCGTAGCGGGTGGCCAGCGCGTGGCTGACCGAGGCCGCCTGGCGCAGGTTGACCACCAGCTTCTTCAGCTTGGCGTGCTCCTCGTCCCAGCGGCGGCCGAGTTCCTCGAAGCGGGCGAAGCGCTCCTTGCGGGCCTCGTGGAAGGACTCGAAGCCACCGCCGTGCACCCAGACGCTGCTGCCGCCGCCACCGAAGCCGGCCTCGACACTGATGATCTTGTCGGCGGCGCGGGACAGCAGCTCACGGTCGTGCGAGATGAACAGCACGGTCTTGGAGCTGGCCCTGATGGCCTCCTCCAGCCAGCGCTTGCCGGGCACGTCCAGGTAGTTGTCCGGCTCGTCGAGCAGCAGCACCTCGTCCGGGCCGCGCAGCAGCGACTCCAGCACCAGCCGCTTCTGCTCGCCGCCGGAGAGCGTGTTCAGGCCGCGGAACTGCGCCCGGTCGAAGGGCATCCCGAGCGCCGCCGTGGTGCAGACGTCCCAGTCGGTCTCGTAGTCGTACCCGCCGACGTCCGCCCAGTCGGACAGCGCCTGCGCGTACGCCATCTGCGTCTTCTCGTCCTCCTGCGCCATCATCGCCAGCTCGGCGGCGTCCACCGCCCGGGCGGCGACCGCGATCCGCTGCGGGGCGACGGAGACCAGCAGGTCCCGTACCGAGGCGTCGGCCGGCAGTGCGCCGGGCGTCTCGCGCAGGTCCTCGCGGCCGGTGGTGCCGACGAACTGGCGCATCACGCCGAGGCCGCCGCTGACCGTGACGGTGCCGCCGTGCGGCTGCACGTCGCCCGCGATCATGCGCAGCAGGGTGGTCTTGCCGGCGCCGTTGGCGCCGACCAGGGCGACCGCGGCGCCCTCGCCGACCCGGAAGGACGCGTCGTCGAACAGCACCCGTCCGTCCGGCAGGTAGTACTCCAGGTGCGAAATCTCGACGTGTCCCATGGTCCGGATTGTGCCAAGCCGGGGGCCGTGGGCCCAAACGGATTAGCTCCCGGACTCCGATCGGCCCTCGGTGCCGGGCAGCGTCCGCATCCGCCGGGCCGCCCGGTTGCGCTCCGCCAGCCGGTCGTCGGCGGGGTAGCCGACCTCCTCCAGCGTCAGCCCGTACGGCCGGATCACGTTGACCGCGGAGTTGCGCACCCCGCCGCGCAGCACCTCGCCGGGGAACTCCACCGGCCGGTGCCCGTCGCCGACCAGCAGCATCGCGCCGACCAGCGCCCGCACCATGTTGTGGCAGAAGGCGTCGGCCCGCACGGTGGCCACCGCGAGGCTGCCCTCCTGGGTTGCGTAGCCGTCCACCGGCACCCGGTCCCAGCGCAGCTCCAGCAGGGTGCGGATGGTGGTGGCGCCCTCGCGCTTCTTGCAGTACGCGGCGAAGTCGTGCTCGCCGACCAGCAGCCGGGCCGCCTCGTTCATCTTCTCGATGTCCACCGGGCGGTCGTGCCAGAGCACGTGCCCGCGCAGCAGCGGGTCCACCCCGCCCGGGTGGTCGGCGACCCGGTACGCGTACCGGCGCCAGATCGCCGCGAACCTGGCGTCGAAGCCGCTCGGCGCCTCGCCCACCCGGAAGATCCGGATATCCGCGGGCAGCCGGCCGGCCAGCCGTCGCAGCAGTTTCTCGCCGTGCCCGGCCCACAGGTCCTGCGGCAGGTCGACGTGGGCGACCTGGCCGCGGGCGTGCACCCCGGCGTCGGTCCGGCCGGCCACCGTCAGGTCGTAGGTCCGTTCGCTGCGGGTGACGATCCGCAGCGCGTCCTCGATCTCGCCCTGCACCGTGCGCCGCCCGGGCTGCCGCGCCCAGCCGGAGAACTCGCCGCCGTGGTACGCCAGGTCGAGCCGGATCCGGACGTGGCCGTCGGCCGGGCCGTCCTGCTGCTGCGACGCCTGCGGCGTCTGCTCGCAATCCTTGAGCACTGCTGAATCTCCCCAGATCCGGACAGGAAACGGGCCCGCTCCCCCATCGCTGGGAGAACGGGCCCGGAATCACACCTGGCGGTGTCAGGCGTTCTCGACCTCAGTGGTCTCGTCGGCCTTCGCCTCGGCGGCCTGGTCGGCCTCCTTGACGGCACGCTTGGTGGCGCCCTCGGCCTCGCCGACGGCGGTCTGCGCGACGGTCAGGCCCTCGACCAGCTCGATCACGGCCATCGGGGCGTTGTCGCCACGACGGGGACCGATCTTGGTGATACGGGTGTAGCCACCCGGGCGGTTCTCGTAGCGCGGCGCGATCTCGGTGAAGAGGGTGTGCAGCACCGAGACGTCGGTGATGGTCTTGCGCACCAGGCGACGGTTGTGGATGTCGCCCTTCTTCGCCTTGGTGATCAGCTTCTCCGCCAGCGGGCGCATCCGACGGGCCTTGGCCTCGGTCGTGGTGATGCGGCCGTACTGGAACAGCTCCCGGCACAGACCGGCGAGCAGCAGCGGCTCGTGGTGCGGGCCGCCGCCGAGGCGGGCACCCTTGGTGGGACGCGGCATGGATTACTCCTTGGATCTCCGACTGCGGCCGTGTCAGGTACCGCAGCGGGCGGCCGGGCACTGTTGCCCGGACGGCTTGTGTGCATTGAAGCGGGGGCGGTCCGCGAGGGACCGCCCCCGTCCCAAACTCTTAGTACTGCTCGGTCTCCGCGTAACCCGCGTCGTCCAGGTCGTCGGCGCCGAAGGCGTCGGCGGCGGCGGTCGGGTCGAATCCGGGCGGGCTGTCCTTGAGGGCCAGGCCCATGCCGGCCAGCTTCGCCTTGACCTCGTCGATCGACTTCGCACCGAAGTTGCGGATGTCGAGCAGGTCGGCCTCGGAGCGCGCAACGAGCTCACCCACGGTGTGGATGCCCTCGCGCTTGAGGCAGTTGTACGACCGAACGGTGAGCTCCAGCTCCTCGATCGGCAGCGCCAGGTCGGCGGCCAGGGCGGCGTCCGTCGGGGACGGGCCCATGTCGATGCCCTCGGCGTCGACGTTCAGCTCGCGGGCGAGACCGAACAGCTCCACCAGGGTCTTGCCGGCCGAGGCCATGGCGTCACGCGGGCGCATGGCGGGCTTGGTCTCGACGTCGACGATCAGCTTGTCGAAGTCGGTCCGCTGCTCGACACGGGTGGCCTCGACCTTGTAGGTGACCTTCAGCACGGGGCTGTAGATCGAGTCGACCGGGATGCGGCCGATCTCCTGGCCGGAGGCCTTGTTCTGGACCGCGGAGACGTAGCCGCGACCGCGCTCGACGGTCAGCTCCATCTCCAGCTTGCCCTTGCCGTTCAGGGTGGCGAGGACCAGCTCGGGGTTGTGCACCTCGACACCGGCCGGGGGCGCGATGTCGGCGGCGGTGACCACACCCGGGCCCTGCTTGCGCAGGTACATCACGACCGGCTCGTCGTGCTCCGAGGAGACGACCAGCTGCTTGATGTTGAGGATGAGGTCGGTGACGTCCTCCTTGACGCCCGGCACGGTGGTGAACTCGTGCAGGACACCGTCGATCCGGATGCTGGTGACAGCAGCGCCGGGGATCGAGGAGAGGAGCGTACGGCGGAGCGAGTTGCCGAGGGTGTAGCCGAAACCCGGCTCCAGCGGCTCGATCACGAACCGGGAGCGGAATTCGTCGACGACCTCTTCGGTCAGCGAGGGACGCTGAGCGATCAGCATGTTTTCAGATCCTCCAGTTGTCTTCGGCACCCACTATTTGATGCCGAACAGAACCAGCGTACGGGGTCCGGCACGCGACCGGACCCCGTACGAGGTTTAAATCACTGAGCTGCCCGAAGGCGCCGGATCAAACGCGGCGGCGCTTCGGCGGACGGCAGCCGTTGTGCGGGGTGGGGGTGACGTCCTGGATCGAGCCGACCTCCAGGCCGGTGGCCTGGAGCGAGCGGATCGCGGTCTCGCGGCCGGAGCCCGGACCCTTCACGAAGACGTCGACCTTGCGCATGCCGTGCTCCTGCGCACGACGCGCGGCGGCCTCGGCGGCCATCTGCGCGGCGAACGGGGTGGACTTGCGCGAGCCCTTGAAGCCGACGTGGCCGGCAGAGGCCCAGGAGATCACGTTGCCCGAGGGGTCGGTGATCGAAACGATGGTGTTGTTGAACGTGCTCTTGATGTGGGCGTGCCCGTGAGCGACGTTCTTCTTCTCCTTGCGGCGGATCTTCTTCGCGCCGGCAGCCTGACGACCCTTGGGGGGCATAAGTCTGTTCTCCTACTGAGGTGGTCGGTCCGCTAACCCGCGGGCCGGAGGGATGTCCGGTTACGGGACGGACTACTTCTTGCCCGGCTTCTTCTTGCCGGCAATCGCGCGACGCGGGCCCTTGCGGGTACGCGCGTTGGTGTGGGTGCGCTGACCGCGGACGGGCAGGCCACGGCGGTGACGCAGACCCTCGTAGCAGCCGATCTCGACCTTGCGGCGGATGTCGGCGGCCACCTCACGGCGGAGGTCACCCTCGACCTTGTAGTTGGCGTCGATGTACTCGCGCAGCTTGACGAGGTCGTCCTCGGAGATGTCGCGGACGCGGACGTCCGGGCTCACACCGGTCTCGGCCAGCGTCTGCTGGGCGCGGGTACGGCCGATGCCGTAGACGTAGGTAAGGGCGATCTCGATCCGCTTCTCACGGGGGAGATCAACGCCGGCGAGGCGTGCCATTCATGGCTCCTGTGGTTCTTCAGAGGTCTTACGGGGTACCTACTCCAACACCTCTCGGCGAGGGAGCCCCGGCCTCTGACCGGGGGTGGCAGTCCGTCCCACGAGGGGGACGGATCGGGCAGCCCGCGTTATGACGTTGTGCGCGTCGCGCGAAGTACTACGAGAAATGCTGGGGAGAGATCAGCCCTGGCGCTGCTTGTGGCGCAGGTTGTCGCAGATCACCATGACCCGGCCGTGACGGCGGATCACCTTGCACTTGTCGCAGATCTTCTTGACGCTCGGCTTGACCTTCATGGTTCAGGTTCTCCGGGTCTAGATCTGACAGGTTTTTACTTGTACCGGTAGACGATCCGGCCGCGAGTCAGGTCGTAAGGGCTGAGCTCCACGACAACCCGGTCGTCCGGGAGGATGCGGATGTAGTGCATCCGCATCTTGCCGCTGATGTGCGCGAGGACCTTGTGACCGTTCTGCAGCTCGACCTTGAACATGGCGTTCGGAAGAGACTCGATCACGGTGCCCTCGATCTCAATGGCGCCTTGCTTCTTTGCCATGAACTGCGAGATCCACCTTCCGGGGCCGGCTACCGCATGCGGCACGCTCGTGTGCGAGCCTGGGTCCACCCCAACCCTCACGGGAAGAGGGCGTGCCGAAGCACGCTACGAGTGAGCCGACGCATCAGTCTACGTCAGGCAGCAACCTGACGCCAAAACGATGCCGACCGGTCACGCTCAGTACGTGACGCCCGCCGTCACCGGCTCGACCACCGCGGTGCAGGAGGCACAGCGGCGGGCCGCCTGCGGGATCTCGGTCAGGCACTCCGGGCAGGGACGCTTCGGGGTCTTCGGCTTCTTCGGCAGGTACCGGGCGCTCGCCTTGGTGACCGGCAGCACCACGCAGAAGTACAGCACCGCGGCGGTCATCACGAACGCGATCAGCACGTTGAGGAACTGCCCGTACGGGAAGGTGACCCCGGCCACGGTGAACCTGTAGCTGCTGAAGTCACCGGCCGCGCCGACCACCACCCCGACCAGCGGGGTGAGGAACGCGGACACGAACCCGGTCACGACCCCGGTGAAGGCGGCACCGATGACGACACCGACCGCCATGTCGATCACGTTGCCGCGCATCATGAAGTCGCGGAAGCCCTTGAGCACTGCTCGCCCCTTGTGTTGTGGTGGCCGTCAAACGCCGGAGCCTAGCGAAAAGTCCGCCAGTGTCAAAATAGGACAAAGGGCCTGGAGGCGAAAGCCTCCAGGCCCTGACACCGCGTCGGTCAGGCCAGCGGGTCCGGAGCTGCGGTGATGCCCAGCTTGGCGAGTTCGGCCCGGCCGCCGTCAAACGCGGTCAGCACCAGCGGGCCCTGCTCGGTGACGGCCACCGAGTGCTCCCAGTGCGAGGCCCAGGTGCCGTCGTCGGTGACGACCGTCCAGTCGTCCTCCAGCACCGTGGTGTGCGGCGTGCCGAGGCCCACCATCGGCTCGATCGCCAGCACCGTGCCCGGGATCAGCTTGGGGCCCTTGCCCCGGCCGGCCACGTAGTTCAGCACGTGCGGCTCCATGTGCATCGCGGTGCCGATGCCGTGGCCGCCGTAGCCCTCGGTGATGCCCCACTTGCCCTTGGGCGGCAGCGGCTGGCGGCGGATGTAGCCCTCGATCGCGCGGGAGACGTCGGCCAGCCGGTTGCCCTTCTTCATCTGGGCGATGCCGGCCCACATCGAGCCCTCGGTGACCCGGCTCAGCAGGGCGTGCTCCGGCTTGACCTCGCCGACCGGGACGGTGATGGCGGCGTCGCCGTGCCAGCCGTCCACGATCGCGCCGCAGTCGATCGAGATCAGGTCGCCCTCCTGGAGCACCCGCTCGCCGGGGATCCCGTGGACCACCTCGTTGTTCACCGAGGCGCAGATCACGCCCGGGAACCACAGACCGCCGTGGTGCGCGCGGAAGTTCGAGGTGGCGCCGTGGTCGGCGATCACCTTCGCCGCGATGTCGTTGAGTTCCTGGGTGGTCACACCCGGGGCGACCGCCTCCCGGCAGGCCTTGAGCGCTTCGGCGACGACCAGCCCGGCCGTCCGCATCTTCGCGATCTGCTCGGGGGTCTTGATCTCCACCATCCGGTCACGCCTTCCACTGTTCGTCGCGCGCCCGGTCCTTGCCGGGCGGCCGTGCACCTACCACCGTACGACGCCGCAAACGGCCGGGGCGCCCCGTGCGACGAGGCGCTGGCGGGGTACGCCGACACGATCGACGTGACCATCCTGGCCGACGGCGCGGTCCGCGTCGACGACAACGGCCGCGGCATCCCGG